>JAYSUZ010000387.1:0-2581 GCA_043718845.1 Cytophagales bacterium | reverse complement strand
TTTGGGCAAAAGTGCATTTAAAAAGTCAAGCAATAAAGGCTTGCTGGCTTCTTCTCCGAATATTTTTTTGAATCCGAAATCTGTAAATGGGTTGATGTACTTTGCTTTCATTTCAACTACTTTTAACAAAAATACGATTTAAATTTTGGAATTAAACACTTTTATGACTTTAGGATTTTTTTGCCTACACTAAGACCCTAAAATTAAAGAATAGTTAGGATGAAATCAACTTTAGTATTTTATTATTAGGCTAAATTGTATTCAATCAAAGTCCCTCGAAAACGTTGGAGTATGCTTAAAGTCATACCGACTAACAAATAAAGCCCAATTAAATACATGGTTTACTATTAGACTTTTTCGTAGGACTTTTTTTCTAAATTATCTAAGTTGTGGTCTTTGGTATTTCCGTTTATATGATTAAAAGAAACGCTCATTTGACTTTTGCATTTTCCACATCTAAAATCAGATTCAACTAATTTATCCTATAAATCTTTTGTCGATGGTGCGGAATTTCCAAATGTTGAGAGTCGAGTCCAATTTTGTCTTGTCGCAGGCGGCGGCGAAATAAGATTTAAGATAGCTTTTATAGCTTCATCTTATGAGCTAAACTAAGTATATATAATCTGTTTGGTAAATGGAATAGAAGATTATAGTAGCTAGGAACAGAAGGATTGCATGCTAACTATATGCTAAATGCTAACTATTAGCGAGTTATAAATAAAGCCCTAAACTAAAAGAAGCTTCAAAATTTCTTTTGAAGCTTCTTTCTCACATGTAGTGCTACGGGGAATCGAACCCCGGTTACCAGGATGAAAACCAGGCGTCCTAACCGCTAGACGATAGCACCATTCCGTTTTCTCTTTTTGGAGGCACAAAGGTAAAAGAATTTTTTATTTTACCCAAATAAAATCGAAAAATAAATTAAATATTTTTTAGCGAACTAAAAGTGTTGACTTTAGCCTTAACATATCGTAAGTTTGGGCTTGTTTTTAAATAATATATATAAATAACACACAGTATGTCAAAAATTAAAGTTGGAATTAACGGATTTGGTAGAATTGGAAGATTAGTTTTCCGTGCTGCTGTAAATAATCCAAACATTGAACTAGTAGGTATTAATGACCTTATAGATGTCGATTACATGGCTTATATGCTTAAGTACGACTCTACTCATGGTCGTTTCAATGGCGAAGTTTCGGTGAAAGACGGTAAACTTATTGTAAACGGAAACGCTATCCGTGTTACAGCAGAGAGAGATCCTGCAAATTTGAAATGGAATGAAGTAGGAGCAGACTACGTAGTAGAGTCTACAGGTCTTTTTCTTGACAAAGAAACCGCTTCTAAGCACATCGCTGCAGGTGCTAAACGTGTAGTGCTTTCTGCACCAGCGAAAGACGACACGCCTACGTTTGTAATGGGTGTAAACAACAAACAGTATACAAAAGATATGACCGTAGTGTCTAATGCTTCTTGTACTACAAACTGTTTAGCACCTATAGCTAAAGTACTTAATGACAAATTTGGTATTTTGGAAGGTCTTATGACTACTATTCATGCTGCAACGGCTACTCAGAAAACAGTAGATGGTCCTTCTGCTAAAGACTGGAGAGGTGGACGTGGTGCTTATCAGAATATTATCCCATCTTCAACAGGTGCTGCTAAAGCAGTAGGCCTAGTTTTACCAGAACTGAAAGGTAAATTAACAGGTATGTCTTTCAGAGTTCCAACGCCCGATGTATCGGTGGTAGACTTAACCGTAAGACTAGTGAAACCTGCTAAATACGAAGAGATTAAACAAGCAATGAAAGACGCTTCGGAAGGTGAAATGAAAGGTATTCTTGGTTACACGGAAGATGAAGTAGTTTCTACGGATTTCTTAGGCGATCCAAGAACTTCTATTTTCGATGCCAAAGCGGGTATCCAATTGAGCGATACATTCGTAAAAGTGGTATCTTGGTATGACAACGAGTGGGGTTATTCAAATAAATTAGTAGATCTTATCGTACACATGGAAACAGTGAAATAATTTCTTGTTATTTTATAATTTTTAAAAAGAGGCTTAATTTTTAAGCCTCTTTTTTTTATAAATATTAGTTAAAGTTTAAAAACGACTGGTTTTTTAGTGTTATTTAATGTACTTTCGGCCTTGAAGGGTAAAATGATTTTATATGGCTACATCCACAAACAAAGCAAAATTACAAGTTTTTAAAGACTTGATTGGAATTAAATTTCAATTATACAACAGTCTTTTTACAGCACTTCCCTTTCATAAAGTTGAAAATACGGGCGTATTACTTTCGCTCTTCCTATTGCATTGCGAAGAGGGATTTACGAAAGATATAAGTCCTTCTCAAATAATAAATAGTTTTTTAAAGCAATACACTACTTATGAGGATGAACTAGACCAAACAGAATTATTATTTCGTTTTGTACAATATGCCGAGCGCCAAGTCGTACTTTTTGATGCACTTGAAGATGCGGCATTCAGCCAAATCAATGATATGAATGGGCCTGGTACATTGAAACACCTTCAATCTGAAGTTATCCAGACGGATTCACATGATTTATTGGTCGAAAAATT
>JAYSUZ010000386.1:0-2608 GCA_043718845.1 Cytophagales bacterium | reverse complement strand
TTGAATTGTAGAGGTGGTGAACAGTCGCTCAAATGCCTCCCTTTCCATATTATCTGAAAGCCTATACAAATTGGGCTTGAATTGGGATTCAGTAGCACTATTGGTGGAATATAAAGCGTTCATTTTGAAATCACATTTACAGTCAATCTGACTTTTCTATTATTTAATACGAGCTATTAGTGTTTTAGTTGTTGCTATTGTATTAAATTAAATTAAATTTTATATTTAAAAAAAAACAAGTATACTTGTTAAAAGAAACCATCTTATTTCAATTTGTAATGGAAATCGAAAAAATAAAAATTTTATATATCGACGACGAAGTCAATAATCTTTCAGCCTTTAAAGCAAATTTTAGAAAAATATACGAGGTATATACTGCCGAATCTGCGGCAGAGGGGCGTAAAATACTAGAAAGTACCGAAATCGAAATCATCCTCACCGACCAGCGAATGCCGGATATGACTGGCGTTGAATTTTTAGAATCAATTATTGGCGAATTCCCAAATCCTATTCGGATTTTACTAACAGGCTACACCGACATGGAAGCCTTGGTAGACGCCGTAAACAAAGGCCAAATATACCGCTACTTGAATAAACCTTGGAACGAAGAAGAACTTAAAATGTTTATCAACCAAGCGTTCGAAATCTACTCCTTACGGAAAGAAAATACAGAACTGACGCTAAGTCTGCTCCAAGCAAATAAGCAACTTGAGTTTATGCTTAGACAAAAGCTACTTTCCTGATTTACAAATCAAATCACTACATTTCAGTCTTATAAAACACTAAAATAACCTTAAATTAACACATTAATTTTACCATTATTTAGATGGAAAAGATAGAACTTCTTTACTTAGACGACGAGATAAATAACCTTCAATCGTTTAAAGCCAAATTTAGAAATGACTTTAAAATCCATATCGCCTCCAATATAACCGAGGCGTATTCGATTCTTACAGAAAATCCTACACTATCAATTATCATTTCAGACCAGCGAATGCCTGAAATGTCTGGTGTAGATTTTTTTGAGTCTATACTACAGTGCTATCCTGACCCTATCCGAATACTACTAAGTGGCTACTCTGATATGACAGATGTGATAAATGCCATCAATAAAGGAAAAGTATTTCGATACCTGGAAAAACCGTGGAACGAAAATGAAATCCGAATGGCCGTACACAACGCTTACAAATTCTATTTTATAAGCCGTCAATTACAACTCAGCAACCAAGAATTATTGAAAAAAAACGAAGAGCTAAACCTTTTCGCCTACAGCGCTTCCCATGATTTGAAATCGCCTGTAAAATCGATGTTGGGCATACTCTATCTTGCAAAAATTGAAAATAAAATAGAATCCAACTTACTGCACTTGTTAGAAGGTAGTGTGAAAAAATTAGATTATTTTATCAATAATATAATTGACTATTACAAAAATACGCGTTCCGAAAAAATACTAGATGAAATAGATTTCAATAAACTAATAAACGATGCGGTAACTACAATAGAAACCTCCCACAACACCTCTACCAAAGATATTGATATTAAAATCTCCATCTTCCAGAATGTCAAATTTATAAACGACGAATTTAGATTAAGTGTCATCATCAGTTATCTTTTATCCAATGCCCTCAAGTACCAAAAAGAAAACGAATCCAACAAAGAAATCGACATAACGGTAACCGTAACAGCTAAACGTGCACTCCTTGTGATTAAAGACAATGGAATTGGAATCCAAGCCAAATATGTAGACTTAATCTATAATATGTTTTTCAGAGGAACCACCCAAAGTAAAGGCTCTGGAATAGGGCTCTACATCGTAAAGGAAACAGTTGAAAAACTAAATGGGACTATAGATGTAAATTCTATAGAAAACAAAGGCACTATGTTTGAAATTTCACTACCCAACGAATTGAAAGCATCGCTACTCTAAAAACGGCTATTACATTAACCGTTCTTTATCTAATACATCTTAAATAACGTACGCTTTACGCTTATTTCTTTAAGCGAAGAATCATATTCTTCCTTAAGATATAACCATCCAAATTGTTTATTTCCAACAACTCCGCAATAGTGAGACCAAACCTTTTCGCAATTTCGCCAATAGTATCGCCTTCTTTGATCACATACCCTGTTATTGAATAATCTTTCTGATTAAAATCAATCTTGATTTTCTGACCAATCAAAATCGTATCGCTTGTCAGATTATTAAGCGCTTTCAGCCCCTCTACTTTCACGCCATACAAGAGTGCTATATTGTATAAAGTATTTTTGGGCTGTACGATATAAACCGCACTACTTGCGCCTTCATACTTATTATTTCCAGCTGTTTTCGTTTTCTCTGTAGCCGTATTGTTGTATTCCTCTAATGCACTTTTGTATTCTGGATTATTAAAGTCGAAATGCTCGTTTTTCTTTTTATTCGTAGCAATCAATTCTAAATCTGCTTTCGTATATTTTATACTCGCTTTCTTACGGGTATCGCGTGCTATAATATCGTTGTCGTCTCCTCTACGTTTCACTCTTACTAGAGAAAATGCCGCCAATTCGTCGCCCACTAAGCCGTTCATTTCTTTCAGCTCTTCTACCGTCATACCGTATTCTTTGGCCAGTG
>JAYSUZ010000385.1:0-5654 GCA_043718845.1 Cytophagales bacterium | reverse complement strand
CCAAACGGCGCCGGCAAAAGCACCTTAGCCTCTGTGCTTGCTGGACGTAAAGAATATGAAGTAACAGGAGGTTCGGTATCTTTTCTTGGAAAGGATTTATTGGATATGAGTCCTGAAGACAGAGCGCGAGAAGGTGTATTTCTAGCGTTTCAATATCCTATCGAAATCCCTGGTGTGAGTACTATCAACTTCATGAAAACGGCGGTGAATGAAGTACGCAAATACAAAGGCTTAGAACCAATGGACGCTCCTACTTTCCTTAGAAGAATGAAAGAAAAAATGGAGTTGGTAGAAATAGATCAATCGCTTTTGAAACGTTCGCTTAACGAAGGTTTCTCTGGTGGTGAAAAAAAACGCAATGAAATATTCCAAATGGCGATGTTAGAACCAACTTTAGCGATATTGGACGAAACCGACTCTGGACTTGATATTGATGCCCTTAGAATCGTAGCCAACGGCGTAAATAAACTAAAATCAAAAGACAACGCAGTCATAGTAGTGACGCACTATCAAAGACTACTCGACTACATCGTTCCTGATTTTGTACATGTTTTGTATAATGGGAAAATTGTAAAAACAGGCACCAAAGAATTGGCGTTAGAGTTGGAAGAAAAAGGATACGATTGGATAAAAGCAGAAAACGTAATTGCATAACTAAGGTAACTATGGATGTTGTTCAACTAAAATTAGTACAAGACGAACTAAAACCAATGAGTTTAGGCAATTTTATATCCAGATACGAAATTTCTAAAAAACAAATCAAAGAGGGAAATCTGATTACCCTTAAAGACGCAAAAAAATATTTCAGAGACAAAAAATCTCTACAAAAATGAAAAAGACTACCATCGATACAAACCTAACTTCTATATTACAGGAAGAATTCAAAAAAGCCGAAAGCAAAAGAACGAATATTGTATTAGGAGATAAACAGAAAATTGCATTTCAGGATTTTGAAAAAACGGGCTTTCCTTCTGTGAAAAATGAAGAGTGGAAATACACCAATCTTTTGTCTTTGTTAAAGGAAAATTTCAACCCCGCTCCTACTACTTCACTTACCAAACAAGACATATCGGCCCACCTTTACAACATAGAAGCTAACAACCTCGTTTTTGTAAACGGCATTTTCTCTAAAGAATTATCGACTATCCTCTCTCCTAGTTCGGAGTTGGAAATTACAGAACTAAAAGACGCAGACAAATCCATTACGAGTACCTATTTTGCCCGTAAAACATATTCTTCTGCCGACGGACTTTCTTTATTGAATACCGCTTTTGCAGAAAATGGCTTGTTCGTTTTGGTAAAGAAAAACAAAACTCCAAAATTCCCTGTTATCCTATACAATTTCACCGACAGTCGTTTGGGTAATGTATTGGCACAGCCTAGAACGTTGGTTGTTTTAGAAGAAAATGCACAGGCTTCCATTGTTGAAATTTTTCATACTCTTGGCACCAATACTAGTTTTGTAAATAGCCTAACCGAATTGGTTCTGAAACAGGACGCCAACCTTGATTATTACAAAATACAAGACGATACCGAAAATAGCTACCACGTAGGTTCTACCGAAATCTTGCACGAGGCGAAAAGTATTTCCTCTTCTACTACCATTACTATTGGTGGAGCGATAACTAGAAACAACCTGAACATTACGTTAAACGCAGAATTTTGCGAAGCCCACATGAACGGACTTTATATGCTTAAAGGAACGCAGCATGTAGACAATCATACTATAGCCGACCATGCAAAACCAAATTGCTACAGCAACGAATTGTATAAAGGCATTATGGACGAAAAATCTACGGGTGTTTTTAACGGTAAGATATTTGTAAAACCAGATGCGCAAAAAACAAATGCGTTTCAATCGAATAAGAACGTATTGATTTCCAAAGAAGCTACAGTAAACACAAAACCTCAGTTGGAAATATACGCCGACGATGTAAAATGTTCGCACGGCGCTACTACAGGACAGTTGGACGAAGAAGCATTGTTTTACTTACGTTCTCGTGGTATAGGCGAAGCGCAGTCCAAAAGACTATTATTACACGCTTTCGCCAACGATGTAATAGAACGTATCAAAATAGTACCTCTTAGAGAGATTTTATCGACAAAGATGGAAGAGCGGCTGAGGTAACTAAGAATAGTACTTTCTATAATAATTAGAATAAATCTATTAAAAAGAATAATTAAGAAGACGACACCGTAATTTGAGTATTTCAGCTAATATCATTTTGGTAGTGCTTTCTAAAGAACAGCTTACGCTTTATTTTTTTTAAGTATAGGTCTATAATAAGGTAAGGAATAACCAATAGAAAGTACAATGCTATTCATTTTAAAATCATCGTCTAGGTGTAAATAATCAAAAACTAAGTCACTGTTTGAATGCCGATTTTCAGATTTTACTAAATTTTTTAATCCTTTATAATATCTTAAATCTAGAATCATGTAACTATTACCTATTACATTTTTCCATTTGAACCCCACTCCTACTGAAGCTGAATATAGAAGTCGATGGCGTAACGATACTATTTTTAATTCAGGGCCTGAAACTTCCAACATTGTTGTAGTAAGATGATCGGTTCTAGAAGCAAGTGCATTATCCCACAATAAAAAAGAAAATGCTCCTCCTGCCACTATATAAGGTGAAAAGTTTTTTTTAGTTATGTTAAATTGAAAAAAAAAGGGAGATTCTATAAGTGTTTGTTTTTCTTTGAATTTAATTTTAGCAAAGCCTAACACTTTATCTGAATAATTATATTTTTTACTTACTAAATTTAATTCAGTAAGTAAAGACCATTTTTTTTGAAGAGGAATTTCAACATTAATACCAACTTGTAGTCCCAGAGCGTAGCTGTATTTACCAAGAGTACTCATAGAATTATCAACACTGAAATTTCGTATTATATTTATTTTTTGAGTATTAAGTCCAAATTTAAACCCATAAATAAGAATAGGAGTAGTACGAAAATTAATATAGAGATTTTTAAATTCAGGAGGATCAATAATTTCATTGAGTTTATATTCAGGATTTAAGGTTAGAAATTGCAACATACATTCTTCCGCCTTTATCCGCTCATTGAAATAAAGCCATGTAAAAATGAGTAATTTATACGCTTCTATTTTCTCCTCTTTAGAAAATCCATTTTTAGCTTTTAAGCAGGGTTCCAGCAAGTTGTACACTTCGCTTATACGCCCTTCGTCATAGGTACTTTGAGCTTTTTTAAGCACTTGAGGGCAATTGTTTTGCGCATAAATAAAAGGTGTAATAATCAGATAAATACTACCAACAGAAAATAATTTTAAAAAAAGCATTTGTATAAATATTAAGTTATTAATTGAATTTAACAGATAAAAATTATTTCAACTGTGCACACGTTTTTTCATATTGAACATCTTCTGCTACATATTGATTCCATTCTTTTTTGTTCATATTTCTGGTACTACTTTCACAAATTACATTGGCCATAAACTCTAATGATGTAGGCCAAACTCTAATGGAATTATCCTTGCATCCAGCCAAAAGTTTTTCACCATTAGGACTAAATGCAATCGACCATACCCAGTCGTTGTGATCTTTAAGTACAATGGGAGAATCATTTAAATTTTTTATATTCCAAATTCTAACGGTTTTATCAAAACTAGCCGTAGCTAGTTTTGTACCATCATTACTAAAATCAATATTATTTATACGGGCGCTGTGTCCATTTAATACTATATAAAGCGTTTTTTTATTCATATCAAATAGTCGAACAACTCCCTTCTCATTTCCTACCGCTAGCAGTTTTCCATTTTTAGAATAGGCCATAGAAATAATCGGAACTTCATAAGGATCCTCGTAAAGTGTGTAAACCGAATTCGAATCATCCATGTCAATTAATAATACTTGTCCTTTTGCATTCCCTAATACCAAATTATTTTGTTTAGAGCTTATTGTAATTGTATTTATTTTTTCTTTACTACTGTATAATAATTCTTGATTTTGCTCCTTCCAAGCATAAATTTTATGATCCGAACCTCCTGATATTATTTTTTTATCATCATAAGTAAACCCTAAAAACCAGGTCTCCACAATTTTCCCTTTTAGGATGTTTGGTTTTCCTAATGGAACGGTTAAATCTACTACTTGGAGGTAATTATAATCTCCTCCAGAAACGAGTTTTTTTTCATCCGAACTAACGGCTAACGCTTTATGAACAGCATTTCTCCTTTCTGATAATAGAAAAAATGTATTAGTTATTTTATCTGTATTCCATCTGAAAATTCTTCCATCACTTCCTGCAGAAAATACAAATTTACCGGTATACGATGAAACCAATACTCTTACATTTTGCTTGTGTGCCTGATCGCTGTTAAACGATTCAACTTTATTTTTTTTAATAGCATTGTATAACGCATCATAAATATCGGGATCATGTTTTTTTCCTCCATTATTTTTATTGAATAAATAAGCCTGCTGCGCTACCAAAGACTGAAGGATAGGATCTGATACATTTATTGATTTAATAGCCATCGCTTTGGCAATAGAAAGTAATCGCAAATGGTAACCCTTATCTTTTTCCATTTTAGCTACAGTTAAAGCCGCCTTGGCTAAGCTTTGTTGATCTGTAGCTTCTTTTGTAGCGGTTTTCGCTTTCTCTTTTTCAGCATTGGCGCGCATTTCATTTTTTTTAGCTATTAATGCTTGTTCTTTTGCTATTTTTTGTTGTTCTAATGCTTTTTGGGCACTAATTGTAGCTTTTAGCAATGCATTTTTCGCGTTTTTTGTCTGCTCTTTCGCCAAGATCGTTTGCTCTCTGGCTACTACCGATTGATAATTGGCTTTCTTTCTTTGATGCTCACCATAAAGGAATAAAAGAGCCGCTAGTAATACGCCCACTAAACATACAAAAGTGAATAGACGAAGAAATATAATTTTACGACGATGTTGTTTTTCTTTATTTAATTGTTCTTTTACATATTCTTTTTTACTAAAATTAAGGAAAAGTAATGTTCGTTCGTACTCCATATTATACCTACTTCCCCATTCTTTAGAAGGTTGTTGTTCTTGTTGCCAAGCAAGTGCTATCTGTAAATCTGGAGGCCTCCATAAACTTGCTCTCCCGATCTGGTAGAGCGCTGATGCTTCGGATAATTTAAGGTACAATTTTACAGATTCCGCTTCTTCAACCAACCAATTTCTAAGTAATGTCCATATACGCATAAGACTCTCATGTGCAATATCGATACTACTATTTTCATCCAATAATACACTAAAAGTAGGCATTAATAATGTTCTATTCTGACTCCGAAAATGGTTTACCACTTCGATTATTTCAGCTACAGAGACTTTTGCTATTTTAGCCAACTCAATTACGGCTGTAGGTCTACGAACTATCCTTGATCCGTTTTTTTCTATTTCTGCAATAGCTTTAAAAATCCTCTCCGCAATTTTTTTTTGCTGTTCATTAAGTTCATTGTAAGCCTCGTTGGCATGCATGGAGAGTGCATTTTCAATACCTCCTATGGCTCTGTAATGAATTATCTGAAGAGCATCCTTTTCATCCGAATGGAGCTCCCAATAATCCCACATACGCATGAGAGTATGTTGCATAATTGGCAATGCATCGGCACTTTCACTTACATCCATTAGAATTTCAGAAAGAAGATTGGGCTCTACTGTT
>JAYSUZ010000384.1:0-5666 GCA_043718845.1 Cytophagales bacterium | reverse complement strand
AAAATTTAAGGCATTTATCAAAGAAAATAAGAAAGATTTTATCACTTTCAAAACGGAACTATTCCTTGAAGGAACTGCCAACGACCCTATCAAAAAAGCAGGGATCATCAAAGATATTGTTTCCAGTATAGCCAAAATACCAGACGGGATAACGAGAGCATTGTATTTTCAGCAATGCTCCACCCTGATGAAAATAGACGAGCATGTTTTAATAGCCGAATACAATAAAGTAGAAATTAAACGCCGGCAGGATAAAATAAAAAAAATAGAATATCCTGCTCCTGAAGATTTATTCGTACCAAACGACTACGATCCTACTGAAGAGGCGGGATCCGATGTAGACAAACTCCTATCGCTGTTGCAGGAGCATGAACTGAGTATATTAAAACTTATCATACTGCTTGGAGGAGAAGTGCTCGAAGGCCGTAAAGTAGTAGAATACCTTCTAGCCGAAACACAAGATGTGGAGAGTTCTAACCCTCTGTATCTAAAAATAAGAGGCTGCGTAATAGAAGAATTAAATAAAGGAAATGAAATAACTAAATCATTTTTTTTAGAAAGTGAAGACGAAGAAATAAAAAAATTGGCGATCAATTTTATGGTCGAAAAACACCAAGTAAGTCATGGTTGGGAAAAATTTGGTATCATAATACCTCAAGATTATGAATTGGTAGACCAAAGCACCCCTAAAGCAGTTTTAAAATACAAAAGACTTTTTGCTAAATTTCTAATTCGCGAAAAAAGAAATACGCTACCTACCTTAAAAGATCCAGCCGAAGAGATGGCTGTGCTACAAGAAATATTGACCCTTCAGCAGTTTGAGAAACAAATAGACAAGATGTTAGGGATCGTAATTGGATAACATTATTTTTCGTTTTTTTTACCAATCAACTCCTTCCTCCCCAAATAGGCAAAACTCTAATTTAAAACGTTTTAATATTCTATAAAAATCGTATATTTAGTCAACGAAAGATTCTTTTTGAGAAATATGGTATTCTAATTAAAATCGCCTTAGATTTACTTATGTATTTAATTATTATAATATAAAATAGTACTTATTAAATACTCTTTTTCCATTTTGAGAATATAATTCTATAAAACGATGGAGAAATTAATACCTATGAACGCTTTCTACTCTATAAATTTCATGCGTAGAAGTAGCTTAAAAGAATAAAAGAATTTTATTTTGAAATGATATGAAAATATTGATGGCACTTTCGCGTTTCCCATTTCCTATTGAAAAAGGAGACAAGCTTCGTGCATATTACCAACTAAGAGAACTAAGCAGAAACAATGAAGTATACGTTGTGTGCCTTACCGATAAAATGCCTTCCGAAGAGGCACTTTACGAAGTAAAAAAACACTGCAAACACTTAGAAATAATAAGACTTAGCTTCTTTAATAGAATGTTAAAGCTACTCCATGCCCTTTTTAGTTCGGCACCTTTTCAAGTGCATTATTTCGAATCTTCAAAGATGAAAAATACATTAGCCTATCTGATAAGTACCAATAATATTGACATCTGTTATGTTCAACTATTGAGACTCTTTAATAATATACCCTTCGAACTTCCTACAAAATATTACCTCGACTATATGGATGCGCTTTCCGAAGGCATGCAAAAACGTATTCATTATTCAAAATGGTATGAAAAAAAAATCGTTGGAATAGAAGCTAAAAGACTGCGTTTATTCGAAGAAAAAATTGCGCCTTATTTTGATGGACATTCTATGATAAGCGAGTCTGATACAGATACCTTTTCTTCTAAATTAAAAGAAAAATTAGACATCATACCAAACGGGGTAAGTGAAGAATATTTCGTAACCAAAATTTCCTCTATACAGAAAGAGTATGACATTATTTTTACTGGAAATATGGGCTACCATCCCAATATACAGGCGTGCAAATACCTTATCCAAGAAATTTTACCGATACTTAAATCCAAAGGTGTACGTGTAAAAATATGCCTTGCAGGCATTGCCCCTTCCCCTGAAGTTATAGCATTAAAAAACGATGATGTCCTTGTAACAGGCTATGTCAAAGACATGAAAGAATATTTGATTCGTTCAAAAATATTTGTAGCACCTTTATTTTCAGGTTCAGGTCTTCAAAATAAACTGTTAGAGGCAATGGCCGCAGGGCTCCCCGTAATTACAACTTCACTGACTAATAAGGCTTTAAAAGCTAAAGACAAAAAAGAAATCATTATATGCAATGAAAGCCTTAAATTTGCGGAACAAATTATATTTCTTCTCAATCATCCCACAGAGGCGGGAGAAATTGCAAGACTTGGAAGGTTATTCGTAAGAGAGAATTATAATTGGCGGGCTTGCAATACCTTGCTCGAAAAAAGTTTTAACAACATAGTTGGTTAACGTTATGCTAGACAGAATTGAAGAGGCTATTGCAGAAATAAAAAAAGGAAAAGTTATTATTGTAGTAGACGATGAAGACCGAGAAAACGAAGGCGATTTCCTATGTGCTGCCGATTGTATTACCCCTGAAATAATAAACTTCATGTCTAAAGAAGGGCGTGGCCTTATCTGCGCTCCTCTTGTAGAAGAACGTTGCGAAGAACTTGAATTAGAGTTGATGGTAGGGAAAAACACTGCCGCTCATGAAACCGCATTCACAATCTCTATTGACCTCTTAGGCCAAGGCTGTACCACTGGAATATCCGCCACAGACCGATCTAAAACAATCAAGGCCTTAGTAGATCCCTCTTCCAAACCAAAAGATTTTGGAAGACCGGGTCATATATTTCCACTAAAAGCAAAAAAAGAAGGCGTACTCCGTAGAGCCGGCCATACCGAAGCTGCAATAGATTTTGCAAGGCTTGCCGGATTTCAACCTGCTGGCGTTATTGTCGAAATAATGAATGAAGAAGGTGAGATGGCACGCCTTCCTGAGCTACGAACCATTGCAGACAGGCTTAATCTCAAATTGGTTTCGATTAAAGATTTAATCGCTTACCGATTAAAAAATGAAAGCCTCATACAACGTGAAATAGGCATACAAATGCCTACCGAATTTGGCGATTTCGATATGATTGCATTCCGCCAAATAGATACTGGAGACATTCATTTAGCACTTATAAAAGGAAAATGGGATACCAATGAACCTATAATGGTGCGCGTACATTCTTCTTGTGTAACAGGGGATATTTTTGGCTCCTGCCGCTGCGATTGTGGTCCACAACTCCACAAAGCAATGGAACTTGTAAATAAAGAAGGGAAAGGCGTAATCTTATACATGAATCAAGAAGGACGAGGCATTGGACTTCTCAATAAATTAAAAACATACAAACTTCAAGAGCAAGGATTCGACACTGTAGAAGCAAATATAGAACTGGGCTTCAAGATGGATCTTCGCGACTATGGTGTAGGCGCGCAAATATTAAGAGATCTTAATATCACAAAAATACGCCTACTCTCAAACAATCCAGTAAAACGTGCAGGACTTATTGGATATGGATTAGAGATTGTAGAAAATATCTCCGTAGAAATTACACCAAATCCTCATAACGAGAAATACCTTCAAACAAAACGCGATAAAATGGGACATACTATCCTAAAAAAAGATAGTAACGCATAAAATAACAATGACAACACGACCACTTATATTAGTAACGAACGACGACGGAATTACGTCTTTTGGAATTCGAACATTGATTGAAGCAATGAAAGAGTTGGGCGAGGTAGTAGTAGTAGCTCCGGATAGCCCTCAATCAGGAATGGGACATGCTATCACAATTGGATTCCCGTTGCGACTAGACGAAACCGATATCTATGGCGACATAAAGGCTTATGAGTGTTCGGGTACACCTGCAGACTGTGTTAAGTTAGCAAAAAACGTAGTCCTCAAAGACCGCAAACCAGACTTAGTAGTAAGTGGCATCAATCATGGGAGTAATTCATCCACATCTGTATTATATTCCGGAACGATGTCGGCGGCTATAGAGGCGGCTATAGAAGGATTTCCCGCTATTGGCTTTTCGCTATGCGATTACAAACCGAGGCCAGATTTTTCACACATCAAAGAATATGTTAAAAAAATAGCACTACAAGTTCTAAAAAACCCTCCTCCTACAGGAATCGCTTTAAATGTAAATTTTCCAATAAAATCAGACAACGAGATAAAAGGAATACGAATATGCCGCCAAGCAATTGCTAAATGGGAAGAAAATTTTGAGGAAAGATATGATCCTCATGGTAGACGTTATTTTTGGATGGGCGGCACTTTTGTAAATTCTGACAAATCCGAAGATACGGACGAATGGGCACTTGAAAAAAATTACATTTCAATAGTACCATGTGCTTACGACATGACAGCGCATTATTCCTTAGGAATCTTAAACAGGGATTGGGATATTCTTTAAATGCACCATTGTTATAGCTTTACTAAAGAACGACTTTCTCGATGCGTTTACCCCAAATAATAGTATTCGTATTTAAGTTAAAATAAACATACGGAACAACACCCTTCTTCGCAGGCCAACTGTAGTTCTGATTGTAATGATTTTCTTCTTCCACTTCTTCCAACGCTGGCATACCCAACGTTGCTGAATAATGCCTTTTGACCGCCTGAAATATCTGTTCGGCCTTTTCAGTATCCTTATCGCTGAACGTGAAAAAGAAAGAATATAAACTGTCATTTTTAAAGTTAAACTCCGCAACTGCGACTCCGGCAAACAAATTCTGTTTGCATACCGACTCGGTGTACCCTTCATTGGCCAATTCATCTTTCTTTTCTTCTGGTCGAATGCCTTTTACCATCTTATAATTGGCTTTCACCTTCACAAAGGAAAAACCCATCTCAATCGTCTGAAACAGCCCTAAAACAGCTTTATCGTCCTGACTAAGATTATAATAAGATACCTGATCTACCTCCGCAACCACAGAGTCATCTTCTACTTTTACAGGTATCGAGTCCAATTTTAAGGAATCTATATCTTTAATAGGTTTATCTATAGTAGTGTCTGTACAACTGTAGAGTAGGCCAGAAAAAAATACCAATACAATTAGACTATTTTTTTTCATTATATCTGCTTCTTTTTATTAAGACCTAAAATTAAGGAATTTAGCTTAATAATTCTATTTGAATTATTAACAATATATTACCTTGCTAATTAAGCTTGTAGAAACAATTTAACTTAATTTCTTATATTTTAAAAGAATTCTATGTTTTTAAGAAGTATTTTAATACATTTGCATCCCCTAGTAAAAATGCCTAGATGGCGGAACTGGTAGACGCGCACGACTCAAAATCGTGTACCGTGAGGTGTGCCGGTTCGATCCCGGCTCTGGGTACTAAGGTCAGTATGGAGTATAGAATGTGAGTAGAGAGAAAAAAATCTCTATACTCGCGCTCCATACTCCATACTTTTTTTAGATTCATATAAAGCAACAAGATATTTTTCACTTAACTTTTAATTTTATGTTCGAATTCGAAAACCTCACTGTTTATCAAAAAGCAAAATTGTTTGACCAAGCCGTATTATCGTTTGTTTGTGCCAATTCTTCGATTGACAAAGTAATAACCAACCAACTCAAAAGAGCTGCACTAAGTATTCCACTTAATATTGCTGAAGGTACTGGGAGAAGCACCAAAGCCGACCGTAGAAACTTTTATTTCATAGCCCGTGGTTCTGCTTTCGAATCTGTCGC
>JAYSUZ010000383.1:0-2622 GCA_043718845.1 Cytophagales bacterium | reverse complement strand
ATAGGTTCCCTGAAATACATTATTCATGTGGAATAATGTCATTTCATGTTGCCCAAAAGACACGATGGCTTGAGCTGATAGGAATAGAAAAATGAGTACTTTCTTTTTCAAAATAATATAATTAATAGGGTAGTAAATTAGTTGTTTAAATCAATGGATAATTTGGTTTTTAAACCAATATTTATCTTCAAGTATTTGTCTGATAAGCCCGAAATAGTAGACGTTGATATTCGGTAATATAAAAACATCTTACTTGTTTTTTTTGAAATATTGATATAACGAGCTCTGTCCACACTAATCTCAATGTATTTGACAAGTGTTGGATTTCCTGCAGGAATTATTCTATCCACATTACTCAACAAAGAATCTACAAATACATTATTTGAATCGGCAAAATATACTTGTACTATGCCATTAAAAGGAAAGGTGTTTTCGAGCTTAACTTTTAAGTCCACTCTGTCCACTATAGATTCAAGCGTGTCTTTACTATCCGAAGCGGGTATTTCGATGCTGCTCGTATCGGACATCGTAATAGTGGTGAAGCTTGGAATTGTAGGGATTGTATCTTTTAACATGATACTTTTTTCGGAGAATGGTAACGCTAGCTCTGGTTCATATCGGATTGTATTTACCTTTTTAAACTCTTCAAGATCTTTTTTGTAACACCCCGAAAGTAGCGTTACCGTCAATAGTATTAAGAAAGAAGTGCTTCTTTTAATAAAATTCATAATAGTCGTTGTTTAATTTTATTTCGTTGGGAATAAAATATCAGTATCAATATTATATATTTACTGATCAAATTCAAAATTAATTTACAGGAAAACTCGATTTTATGATAAATAAAGTAGTAGAAGGGGTAGAATCGGCTATACTTGATATAGAAAATGATGCAATTCTTATGGTTGGGGGATTTGGCTTGTCGGGAATTCCTGAAAACCTTATCGCAGCACTTCTCAAAAAGGGGGTACGCAACTTAACGTGTATTTCCAATAATGCAGGAGTAGACGGTTTTGGATTAGGGCTTTTGCTCCAAAATAAGCAAATTAGAAAAATGATTGCTTCTTACGTTGGCGAAAACGAAGAGTTTGAAAGACAATTATTGTCTGGAGAACTAGAAGTAGAGCTTATTCCTCAAGGCACTTTAGCCGAACGAATTCGGGCTGGTGGTGCAGGTATACCAGCCTTCTATACTCCTGCCGGAGTAGGTACCGAGGTTGCAGAAGGAAAAGAAACAAGAACATTTGACGGTAAAGTCTATTTGATGGAGCGCTGGTTGCGTGCCGACTTTAGTCTTATAAAAGCATGGAAAGGCGATACTGCTGGGAATCTAATTTTTAAAGGGACATCAAGGAATTTTAACCCCATGATGGCAACGGCAGGTAAAATAACGATAGCAGAAGTAGAAGAACTCGTGCCTGCAGGTACATTGGATCCCAATCAGATACATACGCCAGGTATATTCGTAACTAGAATTTTTCAAGGTGAAAAGTACGAAAAGAGAATCGAAAATCTGACGATAAAAAGCTGATTCAATCGTTGGAGTTGTATTTTAGTGGTTTAAAGTTTGTTAAATATTACGGTTATAAGGAATTTAATATATAGTTTAAAATACTTATTATAAGTATTTTAAACTATATATAGCTACAGTTCTAAGTAGTATATTGAAGTCTTTCAAAATTAACTTTTTCCATTGTAGACTATTGCCTTCTGTATATATTTGCAAACCTATTTTAACAAACAGATGAAACAGACAAACCGTTGGCAAATTGATTGCGCACATACTCCTGAAACGATTGATAGAATTTTATTGCCTATTCGCAAAAGAGGATTGAGCGTAAACAGTTTTAGTTATCAAAAAAAAGACAACGATAATGCCGTATGTACCATCGAATTTGAAATCGACGATTCTGAATTGGAACGCGTATATAAAAATATGATTCGTATTTACGATATTCAAACGGTAACTAAACTGAGCTAACGCTCTTGATAGATAAAAAAAATAAATCAGTTCCGCTTTATGGCTTAGAAATTTTTTCTAAAGAAAAGAAAAAAAGACTTTATGCGGTAGAAGTGTTTGATAGTAATAGACATTTTGATGTCCATTACCCACATCGGCATGATTTTTTTGAAGTGCTTTTTCTTACCAATGGCAGTGGTACACATACCATCGATTTTAAGGATTATGAAATAAAACCCAATTCGTTATTTTTCCTTTCTCCCGGTCAAATACATTCCATGTCGCTTTCCAAAGACATTTATGGCTATATCTTTTTATTTTCCTCGGAGTTTTTCTTAATAAATAAATTGGATGATAATAAGATTGTTGAATTTCCTTTCTTTTATACTACCACAGATGAAAATCCTCCTTTAGAATTACAGGCTAAAAAAGATATTGAGTTTCTTACCGCACTTTTTACCAAGGGCTGCGAAGAAACGAATAGTAATACCCCCGAATCTGAAGAAGTAGTGCATTCCTTATTGGATTTAATTTTAGTATATTGTAAAAAGTTATATCCCGTTTCTTCCTTAAACCCTACCATGAAGAAAGGACGGTTGATGGTAAAGAAATTTAAACAATTGATAGAAGAACAGTACAAAGAGAATATTTCGGTAAAAGAATAT
>JAYSUZ010000382.1:0-5683 GCA_043718845.1 Cytophagales bacterium | reverse complement strand
GAAGCCAAAAATAGGTTGTCTGTAGCGGTTCCCATTGCGATGGCACTCATTTTTATATTGCTTTATTTTACATTTCATTCTATAAAACAAAGTGTGCTTATCTTTACAGCCATTCCACTTTCGGCGATAGGCGGCGTAATTGCTTTGTGGATGAGGGGTATGCCTTTTAGTATTTCAGCAGGAGTAGGATTTATTGCCTTATTTGGAGTAGCTGTGTTAAATGGAATTGTGTTGATTGGAGCATTTAACAGTTTGAAAAAAGAAGGACTAACCGACTTGGCAGACATTGTACTAAAAGGAACCGCTACACGGTTGCGGCCAGTATTGATGACGGCAATGGTTGCCTCTTTGGGATTTCTTCCTATGGCTCTATCACACGGTTCGGGAGCGGAAGTACAAAAACCATTGGCAACGGTAGTAATAGGAGGATTAATTTCGGCGACACTTCTTACGTTGCTAGTATTGCCAATTTTGTATATACTTTCCGAAAATGGATTTAAGTTCAAAACACCCAAAGTAGTGGTTATACTCTTACCTTTATTAGCACTTCTGGGCTTTTCTAGTACTTCTTTTGCTCAGACGTCTAAAGAACTGACGTTGGAGGAAGCAATGAACATCGCCCTTCAAAATAACAACGGGATCAAAGCAGCACAATATACGGTAGGCTATAACAAGGCCCTAAAAGGTACTTCCACGGAGATAGGCAAAACAACGGCGACGCTTATGTACGGACAGTACAATAGTTATTACAAGGACAATAGTATTACAGTTGGGCAAACTATCCCATTTCCTACTTCGATGCATCGACAAGCCCTGTATTATAAAGCGTCGACTCAAAGTGCAGAATATACGAAACAAGCAACGGAAAATGAATTGCTTTTCCAAGTAAAGACTGCTTATTATGCGTTGCAAAATGCAAAGGCCAAACAAACACTGCTGCTCAAACAAGATAGTATTTTTGTGACCTTTCTAAAGGCGGCAGAAATACGGTTGAGAACGGGGGAAAGCAATGCGTTGGAAAAGGCTACTGCCGAAAGTCAATTGTACGAAATACGTACTTTGAAATTTCAAAACGAAGCAGATATTCTTATCCATGAAAACCAATTGCAAACACTGTTGAACAGCAATGAACCGGTTACTTCATCAAGTACAGCAATAGATAAACGACTATTGACGTTCACAAATGATTCGGCTACGATAGCCAATAATCCAGCGTTGCATTATTTTGAACAACAGGTAAACGTAGCGGAAGCTGGAAAAGGGATTGAAAAATCTAAACTGCTGCCAGACCTTACGCTTGGCTATTTTAATCAATCCCTTTATGGAACGGCCAATTATAAGGATTTATCAATACTTTCCAATCGTTCTACTCGTTTCCAAGGAGTATCTGTTGGCGTTGCATTTCCGCTATGGATAAAACCACAGTTGGCTAGAATAAAAGCAAATGAAGCTTCGAAAAATGCCGCACAAGAAAATTTTGAATTGTATGAAAAAAATCTAAAAGGTCAGTATATACAGGCTTTTCAGGAATACCAGAAATTTAAAAACAGTATGGACTACTACGAAAAAAATGCGTTGCCTACCGCCGCAAGTATTACTCAAAGTGCTTTGAAAAACTACCAAAGTGGAAACATTGGCTACGTTGAATTTTCGCAAGGGCTAAATAGGGCGTTAGCTATTCAAAACAATTATCTATCGCTTTTAAATCAGTACAATCAATCTATAATCAACATAGAATTTCTTATCGGAAAAAAATAATACGACTATGAAAAATGTATATAAAAATAGTTTATCAGGTGTTATCATACTACTCCTGACGTTGTTTATCTTCTCTTGTGGAAACGAGAAACCGGCTATAGTTGGAGAGGAGGGAGAGGCTTGCTGTGAAGATGAAAGTTCTGTAGAGTTTACAGAAGATCAGTATAAAAATGTAGGTATTCTTTTTGGAAAAAT
The DNA here is from genome assembly GCA_043718845.1 of Cytophagales bacterium. Lineage (GTDB taxonomy): Bacteria > Bacteroidota > Bacteroidia > Cytophagales > Cytophagaceae > JANYCO01. The sequence goes on along the minus strand of JAYSUZ010000382.1, from coordinate 3,730 downwards.
GGAACAGCGAACTTTGAGTGGAACTATAAAAGTAAATGGATTGCTTGATGTGCCTCCACAGAATCTTGTTACCATTTCTATTCCTTATGGCGGAACAATCAAACAAACGGATTTGCTTCAGGGGATGAAGGTGGAAAAGGGGCAAGTACTGGCGGTGCTTGAAAATCCAGAATACATACAACTACAACAAGATTATCTTGATTCCAAAAGTAAACTTACTTATTTGGAATTGGAGTTGAGCCGTCAAGAACAACTTCAAAAAGAAAATATAAGTGCTGCTAAGCTTTACCAACAAGTAGTTTCCGAATACGAATCCTTAAAATCAAGAGTAAGTGGATTGGAAATTAAATTGAGTATGTTGTCTATCAGTCCAGAACAAATTAGGAAAAATGGAATTGTTAGGCAAGTAAAAATAGTAGCCCCAATAAGTGGGTATGTAACAGAAGTAAATGTAAATATTGGTTCGTACATCACTCAAAACGATATCATTTGCAAAATTGTAGATACGCGCCATTTACATGCAGAACTTACGGTTTTTGAGAAGGATATTATGCGTTTGAAAATTGGCCAGAAAGTACGTTTTTTATTGAACAACGAAGGTCCTGAGCGCACCGCAACGGTATACCTTATTGGCAGAGAAATAACGGTGGATAGAACAATTCGGGTACATTGTCATTTAGATAAAGAAGATCCTAATTTATTACCAGGAATGTATTTGAATGCTTATATCGAAACAGAGACCAAAGCAGTAGCGAGTATTTTATCAAAAGCAATTGTACCGTCGGAGGGTAAAAATTATCTTTTCCTTTCAAAAGGGAAAGAAGTAGAAGAAGGCGTGCAGATGTATCATTTTGAAAAAGTAGAAATTACTACAGGAATAAATGAAAATGGCTATACAGAGATAGTGACTTCGAAAGGAATAGATTCTTCTTCTGTAATTGTAACGAATGGAGCCTATGAGTTGCTTTCGAAGATGCTTGTGGGGGAAGAAGAAGGCTGTACTGGGGAATAATGAACAGTGTTGCGAGTAGTGTATTTTAAGCGGTACTTATTTTTGTAAAAGTACCGCTTAAAGTACTACTTATTTTTGTGTGTATTTATTTTTTTACTTAAGCTATTACGACCTCTTCCTTAATAAGATCTTTTTCTACGCGAAGATTTTCTATGATAAATTGTTGTCTTTCCATAGTATTTTTTCCCATATAGTAGTTCAGTATTTTTACAATCGAAGAATCGCTTTGAAGTATTACCGGTTGTAATTTCATACTTTCTCCAATAAATAAACCAAATTCGTCTGGGGATATTTCTCCTAATCCTTTAAATCGTGTTATTTCAGGTTTGCCACCAAGTTTGGTTATCGCTTTTTGTTTCGCTTCCTCGCTATAGCAATAGAATGTTTCTTTTTTATTGCGCACTCTAAAAAGAGGCGTTTCAAGAATATAAACATGTCCATTTCTTACCAAATCAGGGAAAAATTGTAAGAAAAAGGTAAGCATTAAAAGACGAATGTGCATTCCGTCTACGTCGGCATCTGTAGCTATTACAACTCTGTTGTAGCGAAGACCTTCAAGTCCATCTTCAATATTTAACGCATGTTGAAGTAAATTAAATTCTTCATTTTCATACACTATTTTTTTAGTAAGTCCGAAACAGTTAAGGGGCTTTCCTCGAAGACTAAATACGGCTTGTGTTTCTACACTTCTAGATTTCGTAATGGAACCACTTGCAGAGTCCCCTTCGGTAATAAAAAGAGTAGTGTCGTAGCGTTTTTCATTTTTTCCTTCATCAAGATGGAAACGACAGTCTCGTAGTTTTTTGTTGTGTAAATTTGCTTTTTTTGCTCGTTCGTTTGCTAGTTTTTTAATTCCCGCAATATCTTTTCGTTCTCTTTCGGATTGTAAAATTCGTTTAAGAAAGGCATCTGCAACGGCAGTATTTTTATGTAGAAAATTGTCTAGTTCTTTTTTTATAAAGTCGTTTACAAAATTACGAACAGTCATGGCATCCGGGCCTATTGTTATAGAACCTAGTTTCGTTTTTGTTTGCGATTCAAATATAGGCTCTTGTACACGAATAGCAATTGCTGCCACAATAGAAGCCCTGATGTCAGAAGCGTCAAAATCTTTCTTGTAAAATTCACGTACTGTTTTTACCACAGCTTCTCTGAATGCTGCCAAGTGCGTGCCTCCTTGTGTTGTATTTTGGCCGTTTACAAACGAATAATATTCTTCTCCATATTGTTCGCCATGCGTCATCGCTATTTCGATGTCATTTCCTTTTAAATGGATAATTGGATATCGAGCCGTTTCTAAATCTATTTTTTTACTCAATAAATCGTAGAGCCCGCGTTCAGAATAAAACTTATTTCCATTATAATTGATAATAAGTCCAGCGTTGAGGTAGGTGTAGTTTTTTATTAAATCTTCTAAATATTCTGGAATGTAACGGAAATTTTTGAAGATGGTATTGTCTGGAACAAAACAGATATAAGTCCCGTTTTTCTCCTCTATTGCTTGTTCTTTATAATCTTTAAGAAGATTTCCTTTTTCAAATTCAGCAATTTTAGTTCTATTTTCGCGGATCGACTGGACTTTAAAGTAGGAGGAAAGCGCATTCACCGCTTTCGTACCAACGCCATTCAGCCCTACCGATTTCTGAAAAGCGCCAGAGTCGTATTTACCTCCAGTGTTAATTTTGGAAACACAATCAATTACTTTTCCAAGAGGAATTCCTCTGCCGTAGTCGCGGACTTCTACTTTTAAATCCGATAATTTGATTTCGATGAGTTTGCCATGACCCATCATGTGTTCGTCAATACAGTTGTCAATGATTTCTTTTACAAGGATATAAATCCCGTCGTCTTGTGCTGAGCCATCGCCAAGTTTACCTATATACATACCTGGACGCATACGAATATGTTCTCTCCAATCAAGCGATCGGATACTATCTTCGGTATATTCTGTTTTCTTTTCAGCCATTATTGTATTCTTATGAACTGCGAATTACGTTAAAATTTAGTCCGTTTTGCACAGTTGAATGTATTTTTATACTATTTCAATCCCTAAATTAACAAATTACCGTTCTTTAAGAAAATTGACTTATCCACAGTCCTAAATTTGTTCCTTTGGCTATAATAAATTCAGTATTTTTACTTTATATTATAAATAGGCTGTTATGAAAAAATATTGGGTGTCCTTGTTGTTACTTCTTTTGGTGTATTCAGGTTTTTCTCAAGTTGATATTTTATCTGTACCCAACACTTCGGAGGTAACGGCGTTAAAAAAAATAACGACTTCGTATAGTTCATTTGTAAATGCGATGTCTGTACTGGGTGATCCAGAAGGAAAAAAAGTTTTATTGATGAAATACATGAAAGAAGTACTCGCAAAAGGAGAGGTGCTTACCGTAAATGATATCGATACTTCTTTGAAAAAAAACAGTATTAAATTTATAGCCTATGCTTATCAATTATCTAGTTTTAAAGAGGGTACACTAAAGCACAGTATAGATTCTAGTACCCTAATTTTTGAAAAAATGAAGTATGATAAATGGCGAAGATTTTATTATACCGAGATTAAAGTAACTAAAAAAATAGCATGGACGGAAATAAAAGAAACGTCCATCACTACAGTCGATTCGGTTTCTGGAAAACTTACTTCTAGTCTACTAAAAGATACCCTACATTTCAGTAAAGAAAATAAACTATCATTTTTTATTCGTTTTGAAAAAG
>JAYSUZ010000381.1:0-5693 GCA_043718845.1 Cytophagales bacterium | reverse complement strand
GAAGCAACTCCTTTAAACAGTATTTTTACTTTAAAACAAGCAGAAATGGTAATTTCAGAGGCTTTATTTTACGGTTAAGAAACACTCTATTTAAGTTGTTATGCTTGCTATACAAACGAGTAATGGACAAAAATGGTTGTTAGGGTAGAAATAATGGGTTTTTAAATAGCAAAAAATCCTTAGGGTTATACAAGCTTATACCTGAGATAACCCTAAGGAAAAATAAGTTTCAAGCACCGTCTATTAGTTTATACTATCAAATCGGGTGTATGCTGCCAAGGCTTTGGGTAGTTTTATACCTTCCTTTGTTTGGTTATTTTCTAGCAGAGCGGCTACTATTCGGGGTAGTGCCATAGCGCTGCCGTTTAATGTATGTAGCAATTGTGTTTTACCGTCTACCTTACACCTAAGTTTCAGTCTGTTGGCTTGGAACGTTTCAAAATTGCTCACCGAGCTTACTTCGAGCCATCTTTTTTGGGCGGTGGAGTAAACTTCAAAATCGAAGGTAAGGGCAGAACCAAAACTCATGTCTCCGGCACAAAGGCGGAGAATACGATACGGTAATTCTAATTTTTCCAACAAGCCCTGTACATGTTTCTTCATTTCTTCCAATACAGTATAAGAAGTTTCAGGAGTTGTGATTTGTACGATTTCTACTTTGTCAAATTGGTGTAGCCTATTTAGGCCACGTACATCTGCCCCCCAAGAGCCGGCTTCTCGTCGAAAACAAGGGGTGTAGCCTGCGTTTTTTATGGGGAGGTCTTCGGGTTTTAAAATTACATCGCGGTAAAGGTTTGTAATCGGAACTTCGGCGGTGGGGATAAGGTAAAGTTTGTCTTCGTTCATAAAGTACATTTGCCCATCTTTATCGGGAAGTTGGCAGGTGCCGTATCCGGAATCTTGGTTTACGAGGATAGGTGGCTGTATTTCTCTGTATCCTGCTTTTTCGGCTTCGTCCAAAAAGAAATTGATTAGCGCTCGTTGTAGTTTAGCGCCTTTCCCTTTGTATACAGGAAAGCCTGCTCCGGTTATTTTATTGCCTAATTCGAAATCAATGATGTCGTATTTTTTTATAAGTTCCCAGTGCGGGAGCGCATCGGCGTGAAGGGTAGGGATGGTGCCCCATTCGTATATGTTTTCGTTTTCTTCCGGTGTTTTCCCTACTGGTACAGAGGCATGGGGAAGGTTGGGCAGTTTTACGAGTACGGCATTTTGTTCCTCTTCCAACGGCGTTAGTTTGTCGGAAAGTTTTTTTGCTTTTTCCTTCAATTCGCTGTTTACGATTTTTAATTTTTCAGCTTCGTCGTTCTTGCCTGTTTTCATTAGGCCGCCAATTTCTTTCGCGAGCGTATTGGTTTCGGAAAGTACGCTGTCCAATTCTTTTTGAGTATCTCTTCGCTGTTGGTCGAGGAGTAAAATTTGAGCGATGTGCGCTTCGGCTTGGTTGTAGTTTTTCTTCTGTAAACCAGCTAAAACCAATTCTTTATTTTCTCTTAATAATGAAATTTGCAACATATAAGTAAGTAGTACATTCGTTTTGGGTATGTAAAATTATACTATATTTGGCAGATTACAGCCTTTTTTAAAAAAACCTAATAAATTTTGTTCTTTTTCTTGACAAATAAGAACCTAACCGTTATTATTGCATTACCAAAATGACAAGTTGAGCTTTTCAAGATACCAAAGTTCCTCTTTTTTAGATTAAGTTTTGTCTTAACTAAATAATCAAATTAAATTCGAGTACCAAACGTTGATTATAATTAATCGTATAACTATTTATTAGTAATTTATTATGCACACCATTGAAGAATTGGATGACAAATTATTGTCTGAGTTGAGAGAAATTGCAGAATCGTTGGAAATTCCAAATTCTAAAAAAACAGTAAAACAAGAATTGATTTATAAAATTCTTGATGCGCAATCGCTGAGGCCATCCGTTGAAATCCCAGAGACGGAAACTAAAGTTGCGAGTGTAGTGAAAGAAAAGAAAGAAAGTATAGACGAATCTTCTAAAAAACGCCCCCGTGTAAAAAGGGAAAACGTTAAAGAAATTGAAAATTCTATAGACGTGAAGAGGGAAAATTATCCGGAGCCACCAAGAAGAGAAAAGTTTTATACTCCAGTAGAAGAAAAAACGTATTCTATTTTCAAAACAGATCCTATTGCAGATTTTAAGGTAGACTTTGGTGAGGAGAAAGAAGTAGCGGTAGAGCCTGTAGTACGTACACGTGCTGTACCGGTAGGCCCTGCTGGTGTACCTTTGAAAGAGTTTGATGGAATTATTGTAAACTCGGGCGTATTAGAAATGATGCAAGACGGTTACGGTTTCCTTCGTTCTTCAGATTACAATTATTTATCAAGCCCTGACGATATTTATGTTTCTCCTTCTCAAGTTAAACTATTTGGTTTAAAAACGGGAGATACAGTAAAAGGACAAATAAGACCTCCAAAAGAAGGGGAGAAATATTTTGCATTACTTCGTGTAGAAAGTGTGAATGGTAAAACAAGCGAAGAGATTCGTGATAGGATTCCATTTGAATACCTTACGCCACTTTTTCCAAATGAGAAGTTAAACTTAAGTACTACACACGATCAATTGTCTACACGTATTCTTGATTTGTTTGCTCCAATAGGGAAAGGACAAAGAGGGATGATTGTAGCACAACCTAAAACGGGTAAAACTGTTTTGCTGAAACAGATTGCCAACGCTATTGCGGCCAACCATCCAGAAGTATATTTGATAGTACTTCTAATAGATGAACGTCCAGAGGAGGTTACAGATATGGCGCGTAACGTGAAAGCGGAAGTTATTTCGTCTACGTTTGACGAACAGGCAGAAAGACACGTGAAAGTATCTTCTATGGTGCTTGAAAAAGCAAAAAGAATGGTAGAATGCGGCCACGACGTTGTTATCCTTTTAGATTCTATTACACGTCTTGCACGTGCGTACAATACAGTGGTGCCATCTTCTGGTAAAATACTTTCGGGTGGTGTTGATGCGAATGCGTTACACAAACCAAAACGATTCTTCGGAGCGGCTCGTAATGTAGAAAATGGTGGCTCGTTAACGATTATTGCTACGGCATTGATTGATACAGGATCTAAAATGGACGAGGTAATCTTTGAGGAATTCAAAGGTACAGGTAATATGGAACTTCAGTTGGATAGAAAACTGGCCAACAAACGTATGTATCCAGCGATCGACGTGCCTGCTTCAGGTACACGTCGCGAAGATTTATTGATGGACAAAGACGAATTGAAACGTGTTTGGATTCTTCGTAAACACATGTCTGATATGAACTCTGTAGAAGCAATGGATTTCTTGATTGCACAAATGAGCAGAACAAAAAACAACGACGAGTTCTTGATTTCTATGAACAAATAGTATCGTCGATAAAATAGTTAAATGCAAAAAGTCTCTCGCCTTTTGGAAAGAGACTTTTTGCATTTGTAACTTGTTTGAGTTAGTTATAATGGCATTTAAAAAATGTCTCCCGTTTGGGATTGTTCACCAATTAAGTACGCACTGTTGAATAACATTCACGTTGTTCTGCCGATAGGCAACGGAAATGTAAGAAAGCACAAGGAAACGGCTAAAGCCTATAAAATTATTGCACTTAAAGAATAGCACACCCAGGAGGTTGATTTTATTCCTCTTCCTATTCAAATACGATAGCTGAAAATTTACAACCATTTTATTTAAATTTTAATTATGTTTAAAAGAAAAGTCAACCTGTTTAGTAATTTTATTTTACTTCTTTTTTTAATTACCTCCTGCCAGGATAAGGAAAATGACAACACCAATTATTTACGGGGGAATAATATCAATGGGAAAGTAAAATCAATTATTTATACTACGTACGATGTTGGATTGAATGGACTAAAAAGGATAGAACGTATCTCAAAAATTGAATGTGATAAGCAAGGTAACAGAATCTCTATAGATATTCGTGATTCTCTTGGGAAGCTTATTGAGAAGGCGAGTAGCACTTATGATGCACAAGGAAATATGTTGACTCAACTAAATTTCAGAAGATATGAAGATAAAGCAGACATGAAGACTATAATGAAATATGACGCTAAAAACGAAATGGTTGAAAAAAAAGAATACCACGGAAGTGGGGTTGTGCAATATAGATACTTATACAGCCAAGATGTTAATGGTAATCGTATAGAGGAAGAAATGCATGAGCTGTCTGATGGAGAAAGTGGTCCGTCTAAAGTAGAAAGCCATTTTGATTCTAAGGGTCGATTGGTTGCAACATTTGTAGAAGATAAGAATGTACCACTATATAAAAATAGTACAATAAGCTACGACTCTTCTGGTAATTTTATAAAAAACACACTCCTCGACGAAAAAGGAATAACAATCATGACATCAAATTCGGAATATGATGAGAGGTCTAATATAAAAGTAAAGTGTACTGAAGTTTTTGTCGGGGTCATAAATAAAATCACTTTTACTTTTACTTATGAGCTATTTGATGATGAGGGAAATTATGGAATTCAGAAAATATTTCTCAATGGGGAAATTCAGAAAATAAGAGAAGCTAAGTATGATTATTATTTGTTTTAATAATCATTACTTAGGGTTGAGTATGCCTACAAGAATGACAATACACGTCCTGATTTTTACTATTGTTTTTAATCGACCCAATTGTTATCTAAAGCATCACTCATTTTTTTAAATTTCCACATAATACTTGTTTCTCAAGCGCATAATAGCAGAGCCAAAAGAATAGAAAGTATTTTTTTAATGTCTTTTATATAAAATTAATCTTAGATTTTATATAAAAATTCACATTTTCACTTCAGAAGTCTAAACTATTTATACTACTATACTGAGAATGAAAAAAATAACAATTGTACTTACTTACTTACTTTTTCTATTATCGCCTATACTTTTGTTTCCTCAATGCGGAACACTAATATGGTCGGATGAATTTAACGGCACTACCTTAGATGCTTCAAAATGGACTCCAGAGCTTGGTGGTGGTGGATGGGGAAACAATGAATTGCAGACCTATACGAACAGCTCTAATAATCTTAGGGTAGAAAATGGTACGTTGGTTATGGAGGCAAGAAAAGAGGGGACCAATAGCTATACCTCTTCTAGAATTGTTACGAATGGAAAATTAGCTCGTAAATACGGAAGATATGAAATGCGTGCAAAGATGCCCGCAGGCACAAGTCTTTGGCCAGCATTTTGGTTGTTGCCAAATGGCGCAGGTACTTGGCCTACAGGTGGTGAAATTGATATCATGGAAAACAGAGGAGACCAAGCTAGTGAAATAGGCGGAACGCTGCATTATGGCAATACGGTTCCGAATAATCGATATGACGGAACCTCTTATATTTTACCTACTGGAAATTTTAACGACAATTTCCATGTATTCGCCGTAGATTGGCAAGCAGGAAGAATAGAGTGGTCTGTGGACGGTGTTGTTTATAAAATAGAAACTGCTTCGCCAGTAACATTAAGTCCTATTTCAAATAATGCTACTTGGCCTTGGAATGATTTCAATTTTTTTATCATACTGAACCTTGCTGTAGGCGGTGTTAATACTCCTTATACAGGTAATCTTGCTCCTGGTCCTTGGTTGTCGGGGAAATATGAAATTGATTACGTACGTGTTTACGATGCGGCGCAGCCCCAATTAACAATTACAGGAAGAGGAAGAGTGTATGAAAAT
>JAYSUZ010000039.1:0-10790 GCA_043718845.1 Cytophagales bacterium | reverse complement strand
CATATCATTCGACAATCATATCTTGATTTTGCTTGAGCAAATTCAATATAAATATGATGAAACCCTTCTGTCAAAAATAAAATTTTATATAACTGATTGGTAACCTGCGTGCAAGGACTTTCAATACCTTCAAAAGTGTTTGAAAGAATTTCAACTCCGTCAATTAAAATTCTTGCAGAATTATCAATAATGAAATTAAAACCATAATTTCCAGTGGTTGTTACATTCAAATAAGTAGAAAGCTTAACCATTATATTTGTTTGACAAATAGGGCTTGGAAAAATGTCATACCCAGTTCCAAAATACACATTTGATCCTATATAGGAGAAATCTGGCGATCTTAAGGGAAAAGCGTAAGGTGCTACACAACCACTAGTTGTACCACAGGGAACAAGATTCCAAGCCTTTATCTCCACCCCATTTCTATTAATTCCGCCTAAACCTGCAACTGCATCGGCTACTACTCCACTATTACAATCTTTTAAATAAGGATCTCGCACGGAGAAGTCGTTTAAGTTTAATTGAGCAGAATAGCTATTAAGTATTTGTTGAATGGCTATCAAATTTGAATTTAATAAAGTTTTACTATCAATAAGCAATCCAAGAGGGTTGCTATAGCCGCATTCTCCATTACAATAGTTGACAAACGATGCAATTATCGCATTACGTTGAACTGATGTAAGTGTTCCACAATTAACTTCAATCATTTTATTTTCAATCATACTAAGCCATACCTTAGCATTTTCTGGACAAAGACTTTGGCAACTTTGCATCATATTTAAGTCGTTCATATAATTGACGGTAGCCAATGTTGTGGGCAAAATAGGATTCTGGACAATAGTATTAATATCGTTAGTATAAGAACAATTTATATATTTCAAACTACTAAAACCGTAATTTGGCGTGGTCGCTCCTATCAATTTAAGTTCTTCCTCTGCTTTGAAACCGTTGTAAAAAGACCGATACATTCTCCATTTGGTAGTAAGATCAGGAAGATAGGTAGTATTGGTTCCATAAGGGACGTAGCTGCTCACAAACTCCTCCAAACTAACCGCTCTATTTGAAATAGCTCCAGATTTGTCTACGTCTATTCCAAGCGTCTGTTCGTTGGTATAAGTAGTTAGCCTTCCAAGCATAGAAGCATAGGCTGACTCAGCAGGAGTAAAGCCAACATTGAACGCTGGGGCAAACATAGGGTCGATATCTAAAGGAGTAGTAGATAAATACCCTTTTGTTTGTGCTTCTGTCCAGTCCACTACCATTGCCATTTTTTTATCAAAGGTTCTGGATGGAATAAGCGTTACACAATTTTGATAATGACAATATTCTCGGTGCATGGTCGCCAGTTCATCCAGCCAATCGTCGTTGAAGCCTGCCAGTGTTTGTACTTGAGCTCTTGTAGGCGTAGGTATACTATTGCCTGCCGCATCTTTAAATCCTCCCGCTACATTTAGTGCCGCGTCCACCCACAGATAATTCATATTAAACACACCTCCAGGCCTTATCTGCTCCACTATTTGATCATAGATAGATTTGCATTCATCTATTGTTACTGTTGAGGCTACAGCTGCAATCACAGAGGGGCAATAGGTAGTAATACAATTACTTACCGCAGTCTCAATCTGTGGAGCAAATTCAATAGGATTCTTTTTCCAAGTAGGATTTGCTCTCAGTACTTCTGTCCGACAATTGTCTTCACAAGATATGTCGCAATTGCCAAGATCTATACTATCCAGGTAATGCTTTTCGAAATTTTCATATATAGGATACCCTGGTTGTTCTTTTATAAATGCCAGAGAACTGGTAAGCGCGCTTGAGCTTAATTTCAACTCTTTGGTAACTGTATAAATACCTATTTTAGCAAAAATAACGGTAGCATGTATTAAGGATCCTTTGTCGTATACATCTATGCTCGAAGGGCAATCTACCAATTCAGGTCTAATGTCAACAACAGTCTGGCTATGTAGCACAACCTCATCGGGATCTTTTATGGTAAACACTAAATCGTATACACATTCTTTACAATAATCGGTTAATAATGCAGAATGATTGATAACCCCTTTTAGCGTATAATCAAATGTATAGGAAGTATTTTCCAATACATTATTAATAGTAGATACCGTATTGCTTATTTTATTCGTTTTGTCTATTACATTAGACGCATCTAGGTTCACTTTAATAGAAAAATCAAGATTAGTGGTCAAAGGATCTACGTTAGCGGGTTCTTTACCCGTCAAACAAGTGGCAACCACTCTTTCTTCTTGGTCAAGATAGGATATACTTATTTGTCCATTTGGATCTATTACATAATTTTTTTTGTAGTGAGCGGCACTTCCTACATTACTGCCAAAAAGACGTTGGAGTTCAGTATCGTTGGCTGTAGTATATTTATAACTTGTATTCTTGACACCAAAGGTAGGATCGCCAAGATGAAAGGGTTTTCCTACACCAGACTGTATCAAAGGTCTTCCTGTGCCATCTCGCGTATATACTACTTGGCTGTAAGGATAACCTTCGGCATCAGGAATAAACTGATTATTCCTGTCGTTTAATTTTGGGTTTAAGGCAGAGTAATAAATATGTGCTTTTGAATCCACATTTAATATTTCAGACTGATTGACCACCATAGTTTTGTCGTAACCCGCTTTTCCATTGGTAAAATAATTCAGGTTATTAATATAAGCCAAGGAAGTTTGCTCTACAGGTACCGGCAATAAATTTATAACAGGACGACCTTCAAAGTCATATTTAGTTTCTCCTGCCAAAATAATTCCTTCTGAACTCAGGTTCGTAAGCACTTGTCTATTTCGAAGAGAACCATCGTAGTAGGTCACTACTTTTTTATACTTTCCTTCTTCAGCAAAGGAAGTAACGTACTGCCAATTTTTTGCAGACTCAAAAGTAGTTGTAAGTTGGAGTGGGCTAACTGGGTAATACCAAGCCGTAACTTTCTCCGAGGTGGTTTGTACGCCAGCGTATTTCCCTACCCCTCTTACTCTAAAATACACTTTCCCTGCTGGATAGGTGAAATTGAATTTATCAAAAAACTGATCTTTTAATACAATACGAACAGGCTCTTTGTAATTAAAAGCATCAACGTTACTCGATGGGGTATAAAGGTCTTCATCGTCAATATAAACCCATTCTACTTGGTAGGATTCTGCACCCTTTATATACGACCAATACAAGCGATTATTAGCAGGCTCATACCCTACATCGGGTATAGTTCCATTAAACTCAAATCCACTTTTATTGATCATAGAAAGTTCTAGACGTGCATCGGCTGGCAAAACACCTGTTCCTGTAGGGTTTTTAGTGATGGTCACTACAACATTTTCAAAATCAACAGTAGGCGCGTTGAATACGCTATGCGCCTCTGCAATAATACCTCCTGGATTGGCAGGGTCATAAGAGAGTAGTAATTTATTCCCTACACTCTGAGACTGCATTACATAATCTTGGTAATAAGAAATGGTATATTCTACTTCATACGACCATTTAGCACTCCCCTGTATGTCTTTTCTTAATTCTTTTCCGTATGCAAAAGAGACTTTGTAATCGTATTCGCTAGTATTGTATTCGTTGCGAAGTATAAAATCACTAATTCTTATCTCTTTGTTAATCCCGATTTCGGAACCTTGCAAAGACTTAGACCAGACTACTTCTCCCGCATGGGCGCTTTGAAAAGCAAAAATAAACACCCCCAAAACGACGCCTATTTTTACTCGAGTTAGTTTAGATAACATTTTATTCATTATCCACTTTGTTAATTTCATAATTCAAATATTTTGGAGCTGGTTTATAGGAAGTACCTACCTTTACTAGATAAGTAGCCTCCTTCAATAATTTTTCATCTTCATTTGTGTGGTCAGGATATACAAATGTAATGACTACTTTGTACAATTCTTTCGATATTTTTTTATTGTAACCATAAATAACTTTGCTAATATAGCCCGTAGAGGAGTCTAAAAATAAAGAGGTTTTTTCAATCATTTGTTTTGCAGAAAAAATATCGTATTGCTTCCCATATTTTCCTGTTCCTATATAAATAGCAGAATCATACCGGGAAACTACACTGTCTATTCCTGTGGTATAATATTTTTTAGCTATCAGTTCCTGCTCCTTTTCTTCCAGCGCTCTTACGAAAATACTTTTATTCCCTTTGTTTACCATAATAAGTAAATGGTCTGTAATGATGGTTTCAGAATTACCTAGGGCGTAATAAAAATTATTTTCCACTTTTCTTATCTTAGCATTTTGATGTATCTGCAAAGGTGTATTTTCAGTGTATTGTACTTCAATAGTGAGGTCCGCAGCAAAAATTTCTGCCTTCTGGTAACTTTCCCCCATTTTTTTTAAATCCAATTTCATATCCTGAGCAAATGAAAAACTAGAACATAGCATTAAAAGCAAGAACAATATCTTTTCTTTACGTTTAATGTATATTTTATTTCCAACCATTTGTAGCATTTTTTGAACGTCTATTGTTTCTGATGACTAAAGGATTCTTGTATGGTTTGGATGCCCGTTTCTGTTTCTTTTTTTACTAGAAATAGGTTTCCCTGAACGTCATAATAATAAAGTGAGGCGTAATTATTGTTGTCCAACACCGCACTTACTTTATAGGTAAGATTGTCGTACACATAGGTTTGCATGTTGCCATTTAGAGGGAATAATCGAACATCGTCCCAATAGGTGCTAGTACCTGCTGGAGATTTGAAATGAATGACTAGTCTTTCTGGTTTTGCACTAGTGGCAGGATACTGAAAAGTACCTTCTATTTTTTGCCATCCTTCTATTACAGGATTTTTATCGTCTATATCGATGGAAGAAGTACCGATAGAAGCACCTGTATTGTCTAAAAACTCAACGGTAAAGCCTCTGCGTGCTGTGCCTGAAAGCATACGGTAAGTATAGGCAAGTACATCTGCGCTTACCCAGGCACTTAGTACATATTTTTCATCAGGTATAAGGTCTAACGACAGTTGCTCAAAGGAAGCGTCTCCCAATGTCTTTAAGGAATTTTTGCCCGTGTGTTTTTTGGAAGATACAATACTGCTAGTTGCCACTCCGGTAGCTACTGGCATTGAAACCGAATAATCGATAGGCACACTTATTTTTCCTTTCCAAATTCCTACGGTTGGAAATCCTGACAACGTAACAATCGATTTATTTAGGTCTGTAGCATGGGCGGTTACAGAGGCTATAGTATATTTGCCATACGTATTTTTATCGTTGTAGGTATTCATATTAGCTCCTGTTACCCTAACTACTTTGCCAGTCCAATTGGCAGTTCTCACAAAAGGAAAGTCCACCGTAAGGCTATTGTCCGTAGCTTCCACTATTTCAGAAGGGCGGTAAACTTTATTAAACTCAGTATTAGAAGGGGCTGTATTGGTATAGACCGAAATATTTCCAGAAGAAAGACATGAAGGGCCGACTGCAACGGATGGAACATATTCTTCAAAACTTTCATACCCTATTTCACGTTCGCGGGCATTAGAAGCAACGGCAACGGCTAGGTCTCCCTTATAGCCGAATAAAGCAGAAGAATAACGATTAAGTATGTCTTTATTCTCTATGTCAAAGGAAGAAGGGTTGTATTCGGTAATGGTGTTGACCAACCTCCATTTTGGCGTATTTGGCGTACAGCCACCGTTGAGTGTGCTGGTAAAATCGAAGAGTGGCATATTGTTGAATATACCGTCCTCTTTAACAGTGACCAATGGTGCATTTTGATTTCTTTTTTCAACATAAACAAACGATTCTTCTCCGTGCCAAATACCTTTTGTACCGTTGGTTACTTCGTCGGCAGCATCCAAATTTGTACGCAGAGCTTGCGTGGCTGCGGTAACGTTGGTGTAATCCAATGGCCAAGTATCGGAATAGGTGGTAGCGGTGGCGGAGATTACGCGGTTAATATATTTTGAATAAAAAACCAATATATTTTTCTTCAGAATACATTTTAAAGATTCTCCTCCATATAAAGAACCGTCTTCATAGATAATCTGATAAATAATCTCATTTGTTCCAGCTGGTGACAGAGATGGTACAAATGTATTTCCTACGACACCAGCAGAACCAGAGAAAAAACCACCACTAGGCACTCCTGTTAATTGAATTGATCCACTATTTGAACAAATTACATTTGGTATGTCAAAATTTATTGGACACCCTATTGAATAAAGGCATTTCTTTTTAAATTGAATTAAATCACTACTTCCTTCAAAAGGAAATAAGGGATTAATAACAACTGGATTAGGTGTATTATTATAAAGAGAAATAATATATAAAGAATACTCACCTCTAGGTACAGTTATATCGGAATTAGCAAAGGTCTCTAATTCTCCTAATTTTATATAGGCACTGTAATAAATAATATTATTTTTTACTAGTGCGAAAAAAAGTGCATTGTTATTATAATATAAATCATTAGTTGGAATTATTTCTGAAGAAGCTGACGAAAAGGAGATTTTAAAATTATTATCAAATTGTTCGGTATTAGAAACAACACAATTTAATTCAACAAGAAAATCTAAACTACTAGTATTCTGTTCGAAACTTCCTTCTTCCCTTTGTATAATAACGTTATTGCATCTAACTATTGATGATCCAAATGAATTATTAACTCCAATAAACAATAAAAACAAAGTTGTTATTATACTTTTCATCATATTCTAAATTATCTTCCATCCACAGGATTCCCTGTAATGTTATCGTTTTTTACTCCTAATGTTTTAATATTCCCTGCGGTAGCCGCTACTAAATTTCTTCTACCAGAGCGGATAATAGTACAGGTACTTCCTGTAGCACCATTTTTTTTCATTGTTGCAAAAACAGTATTATTTCCCAGTAGTCTTACTATCGTTCCTTTCCCATTACCTGAAGTAATGAATTCGTCTCCTGCTAGAAGAGCATCGTAAGAAGCTGCTGAACCAATTACTACAATATACCCTCCCGTACCAGTGTTAAAAGTAGTAGAAAAGGTAAACCCAATATTTTTATAGGCAGGTCCCATTCCTTCGTATACAAAATGTGCGGGAGTGGTATAGTCGTATATCGGAGCATCGAAATCGTTGGTAATCGAAATTAGGATAGGCTGCCCTGTAAGCTCATCAAAATAGAGATTTTTAGTGTTTATTATAGACCCTGCATTGTAGGCAGTAGTACTCATCAATATACCAGAGCGGTGTATAATTTTATTGGTCACGGCAGTACGTATCATATTGTTGGTATTGCTGGCACTAGGCCAAGGCACAAATACCGGGATAGGGATAGGACCGATAAACAATACATCAACGTTTAGTTTTAATCCGCCAGAGGAGGCAGAGGAGGTCATTTCTCTCATATCGGTAAAGAACTCATAATCCTGCCCTATAAATTTCTGAGATTTTTGCACAATTCCATATTTATCGCCGGAAATAACATTTACTTTATTTACAAGTCGATAATAATCGTTGTTTGTATCTCCATCTTTACTTATAGTCTCGTCTTGGTATTTGTATTCTATATAACTTACGGGATCATTGTATTCAATAATCCCTAATTTACTTTGTCTGAAATTGCTAACTTTTTTCAATTTGCCATGCATGTCGTTGAGGACAATAGAATAACCTTGGGAAGCCGTAAGTTCATGCTCCCCATATTGGCCTATCAAAGGAATAGGAATATTTAATTTCTTTTGTTTTATTTCTATATCCGTTTCGTCTGCATATGCAGGAAATTCTTTTGCGGTATAAAATTCATGTACCGTAGCACCGGTAGTCATAATCCCAGAAGGGATATTGTGCAAATTTTGATTTCCTACAGTAGCAGCATCGGTATCAATGGCTTCATAAGCAGTAGCCAAACTTTTTACCGTTACTTTTCTATAGCCAATAGAAGCTCCGGGTAAATAACTTTCGTTTATTGGATATTCAAAAAACAGGTTGTTATCCGTTTTCATGGCAATAAATTCGGTATATTCTTTGGCTTTTCTTAAAGGACTTTCATCTGCGCCAACTTGTGGTTCGTTTGCAGCCACCCCACTACTAATTACCCGTCCTCCCTCTTCAATTGTGTAATCATATACTTGACCGTATACACTATTTGATTCTCCATTAGCTGTAGAAGCCGCCCAATTATCAGTAAGCATTATTTTTTTTACCCTACAACCACCTCCTATTTTTATTTTATCGGGAGCGTTTAGACGAATATAGGATCTATCTGTTATCACTTTACTCCCCCAACCGTGCGAATCTGCATAATTGCTATAGCCCTGAAAAATGCGAATAATGTCGGGTATTACCGATACAAGGCTCTTTACTTTAGCCATTGCTGCTGCTTTGTTGGAATTGGGATCCGCATTAAAGGGCCCAACACCTGCAAGCTTAGGGTTCTGTGTACGGATGTATTGCCATGCTGCAAGCGAAAATGGATGGTAACGAAGGTCTTTAAAAGTTCCCTTCCTACTTCCTATTGTCGATTTTTTCATATCTACATAAGCACGGGTATAATAGTCAGTACCAGAAATCGTAGTGAGGGTATTGTCAAACCCCCAAGAGGCGATATCGTTGTACCCAGATACGAAATCTTTAATGTCGTTGTCTGTTGATTTTCGAATAAACATAAATATATTCCAATACAATTTATCTACGCCCTCGAAATATTCGTTAAGTTCTGTTGCAGCAGTAGTACCCGTCGGAATAGGTTTTTCTAAATCAAAGTAAACGCGTCGATTTGAATTGCTCAGATCAATAGCCCCCCCATCACGATCGGATTCGTTAAAACCGGTTATTTTAAACATCTGCATAGCGCGTTTATTCTGGACATAGGCATACTCTTTTGCTTCGTATTGAAGTTGAATAGAACCTCCCGTAGGTAAATTTATTTTCTTTAAATTCCATACAGAGCTGTTGTTATTGGCTTTGTCTTGAAAACCCTGAGTCGATAATGTATGATCAAACTGCTCTACATAAGGAAAATCTATGTTTGTACAACTTATTCCAGGCTTATAATTTCCCCATCTGTCGTTTGCCAGATTATCATATTTAGGATTTTCGTCAAGGCTACTTCCAGAAGCGTATTCAAATGTGTAAGGACTTAGTCTGCCACGGGTATTGGTATTACCATTTGTAAACCAGATGCTTTCCAACGTCAGTTTACCCCCTAAAAGAATATCGGTCGAAGTAGAAATGATATTGTTATCAACCCCTCTACATAATTTATAGGTATAGCTAAAATTGACGGTCTTAATTATTTTTGTGGGGTCACTTTTAGAACTAAGTTCTATTTTATCCAATTTCATTTGGGCTACAGTAAAACCTAACGTAGAATTCAATGTTTGAATTTGAGTATCCGCACCATAACCATCCATTCTTGGAGAAACCCGAAATACGGCTTTGTGTGTCTTTGTTTCTACTTGTTTTAAATAATAGATCTGCTTTTCTCCATAAAGATACGCCCCTTTGTCGTCTTCAAAAGTAGTGCGAAGGCCTTTCACATAACTAGCCCCTTTTAAGGGAGCACGCCATTTATAGTCTATAGCACTCGTATAGGTAAATTTCACCCAATAACCAGCGTCCATATCCGAAACTTGGCCATCGCCGTCCACGTCTACATAATCAGGTCCTAAAACTTCTGTCAGCAAATACGCATAAGGAAAGGGTGTTTTAATTTCGGTACGGCTAAGGGATTGATCCGTATTGGCAAAGTCATGCGTAGGTTCTTCTGTATTTTTTCCCGTCCAATCTTTTCTTTCCGACAACTCAATGATGTTGCATACTTCGGGATCCGACCCTTGAGGGCCAGCAGAATACATACATTCAACTTGTTTTGTGTTTTTGGCCAATTGACCGAATCTATACCTTGTTCCATCCGGACCAATACTTTCCATACCGGAGTCGGGTTTATTGTCAATGTATTTCAACACCGTATTTCTAGGTTCTCGGTTTTTAGAAGGATTGGTAAATTGTTTTATTGTACCGGACTTAGCAATCATATTTCCTGTAGCCTTAAATGTCTTGTCACCAATATCTGTCAACTCTGCCCTTACAGGTTCGTCGTCGGCAATAAAGCTCAGCTCATCTAAAGGATCCGCCGTATGTTCACCATACGCTTTAAAATAAGCAGGTTCATATAGGTCGTCGGTAGCACCCGATCTGAAATCAACAGCGGTCACAGCGTTTATATCCGACCATTTGCCTGATTTGGATTGAGAATAATTTAAAGAAATATCACCTCCTATTTCAGGACCAACACCTGGCCCTATTTCAATTCCTAAAGCACCTCCAGCCGTATTTGACATTTCTTCGGTATCGTGCAGTAAGCCAATATCATTTCTAAAAGCTCTATAAGAACCGGCCATCCCCTGAGCAGAAACGGCATAGATATCAGGATTTGTAGCAGGTATCGCAAGGTTAGGGCTGTTCGCACGAACCTGACCATCTTTTTCTCTATTGAAGTCCATCATTACTCTTTCATTAGCACCTTTCTTGTGCATATTTAAATAACCATAGGCTGGGAAATCTACATTTTCTCCTTTGTCTTTTAGGTACTGTGTTGTAAAATACCCATTCACCATTCCATTTGCATTGTTCCCATATAATGTAAGTCCTCCTTTGAATGTGATATTAACATTCCTTCCCCTCATAGGCATACTCACAGAGGGTATGTAACCATCGCTGGAAAGCGAAATGGTGGAAGAGGAGCCAATGGATGAACGCACATCATTTTTCTCAAGATGGTCTACATTACTTCTATATTTCTGTCGAGAAGTTGCAGACATAGCCAAGGTAAGTCCCGTTAGCCCT
>JAYSUZ010000380.1:0-2629 GCA_043718845.1 Cytophagales bacterium | reverse complement strand
TTAACGCCTTACCACTTTAACACAAAAACGAACATTTAATATTTATACAATGAATTTAACAGTTATCTTAATTTTCCTACCATTAATAGCAGGGCTTATTGCTTTTCTATTTAACAACAAAGCGGTTAAATACGTTGCACTTGCAGCAGCCATAGTGGAACTTGGAGCTGGTGTATGTGCGTACCATCTTTCAACGATTTCTGCCGATGTTCAATTTATGGTAAACATCCCATGGATAGAATCGCTTGGAATAAACTTCTATGTGGGCATGGACGGCATTAGTTTATTATTGGTTCTGCTTACTACATTATTGACACCCCTTATCATTCTCTCTGCATTCACTACAGAATACGACAAGCCAAATATATTCTACGGTCTAATCCTTATTATGCAGTCAGCACTCGTAGGCGTATTTGTAGCGAGAGATGCGTTCTTGTTTTATATATTCTGGGAACTAGCCCTTATCCCTATTTATTTCATCTGCTTGCTTTGGGGCGGTGAAAATAAAGGAAAGGTCACCTTCAAATTCTTCCTTTATACCTTGGTCGGTTCGCTTATTATGTTGTTGGCAATCATCTTCCTTTATCTTAAAACAGGCTCTTTTGCCTACGAAGATTTCTTAGCCGTACAATTGACAGGCACGGAACAAACCCTTGTATTTTGGTCGTTCTTTATGGCCTTTGCTATCAAAATGCCTATCTTCCCTTTACATACTTGGCAGCCGAATACCTACACCATAGCGCCGGCTCCAGGTACCATGTTACTTTCTGGAATCATGTTGAAAATGGGTATCTACGGTGTCATTCGTTGGATGGTGCCTATTGTACCTGCGGCTATGATACAATGGGGACCAATAGCCATAGGGCTTTCTGTAGCCGGTATCGTTTACGCTTCGGTAATTGCCATCATGCAAAAAGACTTCAAAAAACTGATTGCTTATTCGTCCATTGCACACGTAGGGTTGATTTCTGCGGGTATTTTCTCCCGTACCTTAGAAGGTATGCAAGGCAGCATGATTCAAATGCTTTCTCACGGATTCTGTGTAGTGGGCTTGTTCGCTATCATCGACATTATCTATAACCGCACGAAGACGATGGAAATTGAAAAATTAGGGGGTATTAGAAACCAAGCACCTTTCCTTACGGTGATGTTTGTCGTCGTAATGCTTGGCTCGGTGGCGCTTCCGCTTACGAGTGGTTTTGTGGGAGAGTATTTATTGTTTGTAGGGATCTTCACTTACAATCCTTATGTGGCTGCTGTAGCAGGATTATCCATCATTTTAGGGGCGGTGTACATGCTCAATACCTTCCAGAAAGTAATGCTAGGAGAACCTAAAGCCGAATTCAACGATTTCAAACCCTTAGTATTTTCTGAAAAAGCTGTATTGGTTATCATTTGTTTCTTTATTCTATATATTGGTATCTATCCAAAAACATTCCTAGAATTGTCGGAGCCTTCGGTGAAAGCCATTTTAGAAATCGCTACCAAAAAAATATAACTTAGATTCTAAGGACTACTTGTCATTAATTTGTGATTAACGTCAAGTAGTCCTATAGAAGAATACAAGTAGTATACCCTCCTTAAGAATAATCTACCCAAGTCTTTTACGCTTAACTAATCGATTGTTTATTATTTAATTTATTTATTTTTAAACTATAAAGATTTATCTGATTTATAGTTATATATGTATAAAAAAGGGCATAAAAAAGTGTTCTTAAAGTGCATTAATCAGTCTTATAGCACTTGTATAAATACTTAAAATTAGCACTTTTTTATTAAAAAATTATCTCTAATCAATTTTCTAACGTATTATTATTTATAGATTATTTATAAAATAAAAGAGCATGATAAGAATGAATACGTTGAAAATTTTATTTGTAACACTATTATTTATGTGTATCCAACCTGGGTTACGAGCCCAAAGTTGCTGGAGTGAAGTTTGGGTCGATAATTTTGACGGGACAACTTTAAACACGGCTAATTGGTCGTACGACATTGGTAATGGATGTCCAAATTGTGGCTGGGGAAATTCGGAACAAGAATATTATACCAATACAACTCAAAATGTGAGCGTATCTGGAGGTTTATTAAATATTACAGCTCGATACAGTGCCAATTATGCTGGCTCTGGCAATAATATCACCTCAGGAAAAATTCATACTAGAAACAAGCAACACTGGACAAATGGACGTTTTGAGGCACGGATGAAACTTCCAGCAGGTACAGGTACTTGGCCTGCCTTTTGGATGCTACCCGAAGATAAGACCATTAGTTGGCCTACTTCTGGAGAAATTGACATCATGGAATATAGAGGTGATCAAATTACTAAGATTGACGGCACTTTACATTATGGAAGTCTTTGGCCAGCAAATCAACACGATGGTAATTCTTATACCTTATCTTCTGGCGATTTTACAAATACCTTTCATCTTTTTGCTGTAGAATGGGATGCCAACGCAATTCGTTGGTACGTAGACGGTATACTGTTTAAAACAGAAACAAAATCACCTAATTCGCTTAACCCTCCTTCTACAGCAGCAGCTTGGCCTTGGGACAATGATTTTTATATTATTTTAAATTTGGCAGTTGGCGGTTGGTATAGTGGAAATCCTTCAGAAAATTCAATTAC
>JAYSUZ010000379.1:0-5707 GCA_043718845.1 Cytophagales bacterium | reverse complement strand
TTCCTGTTTAAATTTAATATTGATTTACAGGTAATTATAAATAATTACCTGTAAATTAAGATAGATTTACTTGGATATAAATTATTAATTACTAATTTAGAATTCTCATTACTACATTAAAACTTTAAACCTTAAACCTAACAAACCAATGAAACGCTACGAAGAACTTAAAAACCTAATATTATCTCTTGAGGGAGACTTCGTTAAATTCTACGATAAAACTAATAGTGCAGCAGGTACTAGAGTAAGAAAAGGAATGCAAGATATCAAGAACCTAGCTCAAGAAATTAGAGTAGAAGTTCAAGAATTGAAAAACGATGAAGAATAGTTTTGATCAAAGATTTTTAAAAAATAGGGCTTATTGTTAAGCCCTATTTTTTTTGTTGTTTTTATCGCCAAAGACAGCATCCAACACGCTATATAGTAGTGTAATAACTATACTAAAAAAGAAAGCTGTCCAAAATCCGCTTACCGCAAAATCATCCAACAAATAATCTACCAACAACACCATCAAGGCATTTATTACTAATAAGAACAACCCTAATGTAAATAGTGTAAGAGGTAATGTCAAAACCTGTATTATAGGTCTCACTGTTACATTAACTACCGAAAGCACTAAAGCCACCAAGAGCGCATACCAAGGGTTTGTGAGCTCAATACCTGGAAGTATATAAGCGGAGATAAATACCGCTACAGCAAGTAATACTAAACGAATAACGCCTTCTATATTCATAAATAATTATTACGCAATCACTGTCCTGCTACTTATAATAGTCTGGGTACGGTCTGGCCCTACCGAAACCAATGTAATGGGTACATTAAGGTGGGATTCAAGAAAACTAATGTAATCGGTAAGCGCCTCTGGAAATGCTTCATAAGAAGCGATTCCAGCTAAACTACAATCCCAACCTTTAAGGGTTTTATAAACAGGTTCATAATTTTCTTCGCAAAGATCATAAGGAACCATATCTGTCAAACTTCCGTCTTTTAATTTGTAATGCGTACATGCTTTTATTTCTTTAAAGCAGTTCAATACATCTGCTTTCATCATTAACAGCTCTGTAACTCCATTAAGCATAATAGCATATTTCAACGCAGGCAAATCTATCCAACCACATCTTCTTGGCCGACCTGTTGTAGACCCAAATTCGTTCCCTTCTTTTCTTAACGTATCACCATCTTCATCGAGCAATTCCGTAGGAAATGGCCCTCCTCCTACTCTCGTGCAATATGCTTTGAAAATCCCAAATACATTCCCCACATGCGTAGGCGCTATACCTAATCCCGTACAAGCTCCTGCTGCCATAGTGGTAGAAGAGGTAACGAATGGATAAGAACCAAAATCAATATCCAGCATAGAGCCTTGTGCACCTTCTGCTAAAATTGTTTCCTTTTTTGTTAACGAATCATTGATCACATATTCACTGTCTACGATATTGAATTTTTTAATAAATTCAATCGCTTCAAAAAACTCTTTTTCTAAACCCACTAAATACTCCTTTTCTGACGATGGGGAATTATAATCAAATTTATAGAAATCAAGAATTGTTTTATGATTCGCCACCAAACGTTCGTAGCGCGCTTTGAAATCGCCTGAAATAATATCGCCAACACGTAATCCCTGACGGGCTATTTTATCTTGGTAAGCAGGGCCAATACCTCTAAGCGTAGACCCAATTTTATTTTCACCTTTTGATTTTTCATAAGCCTTATCAAGTAAACTATGAGAAGGAAGTATGATTTGTGTTTTTTTAGATATAAATAAATTTTTACTGAAATCTATTTTATATTTTTCCAAACTTAAAATCTCTCTCTTAAAAACAATTGGATCCAACACTACTCCGTTTCCAATTATATTCTTTATGGTAGAATGGAAAATCCCTGATGGTATTTGATGTAATACATGTTTGATTCCATCAAATTCTAAGGTATGACCTGCATTTGGCCCACCTTGAAATCTTGCAACTACCTGGTATTTTGGAGATAAAAAATCTACAATCTTACCTTTACCTTCATCACCCCATTGTAATCCCAATAAAATATCTACTGCCATTGATCTATTATATTAAATTATTGATTTGTATTAAGTATATTATTCTTTCGTTTCTAATAATGTTATTGCCTCAGCGCTGTCCACTGCTATCGCGAATATTGAATTCAATTTCGTAATCATCAAAAGTTTACTTATCTGATCCGAAGGGTGTATCAATACAAGCTCGCCACCTTTGTTTCTAAACTTTGTAAGCAAGGTGATTAGAACACCTAACCCATTACTATTCATATAACGCACTTGAGATAAATCTACAGTGCATTTTGTAACTTTTCTATTTATTATATAATCGTTTGCCAACTCCACTACCTGTATGCCATTGCTTTCGCCTAGCAAATCACCCGACAATTCAATAAACAAAATATCTTCCTTTATGGTATGATTCAGTTTCATTGTAGTAGGATTAATTATTTTTAACTTTATTCTCACAATTCTCTTTGGTACACTGTCCATAAAGAATAAGTGAATGATGCATTATTTTAAAGTGTAGCAGCTCTCCAACCATAGTTTGAATGCCTTGTATTCGTGGATCACAAAACTCTGTCACTTTACTACATTCGGTACAAATTAAATGGTCGTGCTGACGAAAACCGTATGACTTTTCATACTGCGCTATATTCTTACCAAACTGATGTTTGGTCACCAAATCACATTCTAATAAAATATCAAGAGTATTGTAAACCGTAGCCCTACTCACTCGATAATTTTTATTTTTCATACTAATGTAGAGCGATTCTACATCAAAATGCCCTGTGCGCGTATAGATTTCTTCAAGTATAGCAAAACGCTCTGGCGTCTTACGCAGTTCTTTATTTTCAAGGTAAACAGTGAAAATCTTCTTTACTTCACCAAAAATTCTATCGTCCAAGGGCATAACTTGTCAAATATAAAACTTTTCTACGAATAGTTAAAATGCTAGTTGTACACATTTTAAAGATAAAACAACTACATTTACCAATCGAATAAAAAACATAAATAATTAGTAATCAGCAAAATGAAGTATATCCTCTTCTTTTTTATCTCTATTTTAGGAATAGAAATCTACTTGTACCTACAATTTGCAGCGTTCAGCTATCCTTTATTTATTAAAACGGTTCTAGAAAAATTTCATACGAGCTTTTTAATTGAACAGTTTCCGCTCTATTTTACAGAAAGACGTTTTGATACTTTACGAATAATACTTCCAATACTACTCGCTCTTCAAGGTATAGTGGGCACGTTTATAATTGTAAAAAAGAATATTATTTCGGCTTATCTAAATGCGCTCTTACTAGAAATAAGCTATACCGCTAAAAAATATTTATCCCTTCTAAAAACCTTAACCCTTTTTCAATTGTTTTTTTTAGGAAGCACTACTCTTTTAATTATCGTCTCACGAATATACCTTCTAAACCGATATCCTTTTAATGGCGACGAAGCCCTATCATTCTTTACCTTTATCAATAACGGTTGCTTGTTGACAAGCTGTTTTTATCCTGAACCTAACAATCATATTTTATACAATCTGGTCGCTATTTTATTCAACCAATTTATAGATAATCCGCTCTATGTAATGCGCCTCCCTAATGTTATTATAAATATGATACTTCTTGGTATCATATTTATTTATCTATTTAAAAAACAAAATTTCACTACCGCTATTATTTTTCTAATTGCAGCAGGTTTTTCATTCAGTACAAGTATCTTCGCCGTACATGGAAGAGGTTATATGATGGTTAGTCTATTTGCCGTATTGGCGCTAATTTCGACAATCGAACTCGTACATAACCCTACTTCAAAATTAGCGTTCTTCAGTCTTATCGTATCGTGTATTTTAGGAATGTATACAATTCCTATTTTTACGTTCATTATTGTAGGGCTTTCTCTCTTCTTGATTTATCATGCTATCAACCATAAAAATATACGCCTTTTTATATTGAAATTTTTCATTTACACTACCTTTGGTTGGCTTATACTCTATACCCCTACCTTCTTAGTATCCGGATTTGATGCAGTATTCAACAATGGATTAATTTACCAACATACTAATTTAGAGCATTACTTCTTCTACATAGTTCCGGTAGCAAGCGAAGAAGCTACAAATTTTATTGTAGGAACATTTTCAAAAGGGTATCTTGTATTACTTTTTGTTGGATCGGTTATGATGCTTACTTACAAAAAAACAAACGATGCATTTATAAAAAAAGCAATAGTGCTAATCTTATGTTGTATGCTTGGTTGTTTGGCGGTAATGATTACAAAAAGAGTATTCGGAGAATTTAGAGTATTCGCCATGTATGGTTTTTTATTCTGTATGGTCAATGCTATCTGTTTTGCTTATTGGATTAATAAACTAAAAAACACGTTCGTAATCAACAGCACCATTAGTCTTATTGCGTTGTTCTATATGCTCCTCATTCCGATTTCATTTGATAAAAAAATGTATACCTTTTACGGAACCAATTACTTCCTTACTTATCAACGCTTAGACAAAGACATAAACAATATAACCGCTACGAACCCTAAAACTATTTTCGTATCCAGTAAAGGGCATCTACTTTATCTTCGTTTACATAAACTAATCAATAAAAAGACATACACTATATTAACGCCAAATTCTACCATACAGCTCCCGCTCGATTATATCATTGTAGAAAATAAAGCTCAAATCCCTAAAAAAATAAAGCTCAATGATTACCTCAATACAACGTTAGATACAACGGTTTTACTACTGAAACATAAATAAGTTTATCTTTTAAACTTCCATGTAGGTTTCATTATAATAACAACTACTGCCGAAACCAACAATGTAGCCGCTGCTAACGTTTGAATTCCTACCAATTCATTCCCTATCCACCACCCTAGAAATACGGCAATAACGGGGTTGACGTAAGCATAGGTAGATACATTGGTAGGATTCGCATTTTTAACGATATAACTGTAAGACGTAAAACCCAATAACGATCCGAATACGATTAAATATAGAAAACCGTATATAGACCGATTGGTAATTTCCGACAATTCAAAAATCGTCCATTCAGCTCTTAAACTTCCAATAATAAATAAACATATACTCGCCACCAGCATTTGAAAACCGGTACTCATAGAGGAAGAGGAAGGTAATTTTGCTTTTAATGCATAAACCGAACCTACCGCCCAACTTATAGAAGACACCAATAATGCAACAACAGCATACGGATTCAATTGTTCTGCCGACCCGAAGCTTGATGGCCCTACAAGTACTAGCATCCCTAAAACGCCAAGAAAAACGCCAAACCACACTATAGGAGTAGGTTTGTTTTCCGCACTTTTAAACCACAGAAGTAATACTACCCAAACAGGTTCTATTGTAATAATAAGTGCTGTAATACTGGAATTAATATACTGCTGCGCCCATACTACTCCACCATTTCCCACTACTAACAAAAGAAATCCTACGATAGCCGAATTTCTAAATTCTTCTCTTGTAGGCCATGCCTGCTTGTTGAGCTTCGAAAATAGCAACATAATTGCCCCTGCTATCATAAACCTAAAAGCCGCCATAAGAAAAGGAGGTATAGACTCCAATACAAACCGTAATGCCAAATAGGTAGAACCCCACAGTACGTATACCGACGCAAAAGCTAATAACAATAGCAGTTGTGCCTCTTTTTTTGCCTTCTCGTTTTTCATATCCAT
>JAYSUZ010000378.1:0-2640 GCA_043718845.1 Cytophagales bacterium | reverse complement strand
CAAACCTTGCGGCCCAAGAAGGTAGTAGCTATTTCATAGGAGATGCAAATACTGCAGCAACGGATGTGTTTTCGCTGGTTATACCCGCTGGTACATTGACTACTGGTACCGTTTACCGACTGTCTTTTTGGTATGCAGAAGGAAGTAATGATATAGATCCTACCTTGCAAGTACTCGCAAATGCTGGTGTTCTTGGCTCTTTTACGGTAGACAATTATGTGGGATGGACACAAGCAAATTATTCTTTTACGGCTGTAGCAGGTGCCAATACAATAACGATAAAAAATACACTTGGAACGGGCTCTACAAATGGTAACGACTTTTATTTGGATAACTTCCAACTACTTGCTCCTTGCCCTGTTACTACTTCTATTAACGTAACTATAAATTGTACGCTGCCCGTAGAATTAATCGAATTCAACGCAGTAAAAAAAGACCAAGGCGCTCTCGTAACATGGGCAACTACCAGCGAGCAAAATAGTGCCTACTTCATCGTAGAAAAATCGTTGGATGGCATTACATTCAACCCAATAGGGCAAGTAACGGCAGCAGGAAATAGTACTGGATTGCAACACTATTCTTTTGTAGATCCCTCTATTTCTACAGGTGTTACCTACTACAGACTTGCAGAATACGACCTGGACGGTACGGTGCATTATAGCATCATAAAAGCCGTAACGAAAGAAGGGATAACAGGTGTACAAATACTGCCAAATCCTAATAACGGCGTATTTATGGTAGTGGTTGACAATGCGGGAAAAGAGCCTTTACAGGTTACCATTTTGAATGCCCTTGGACAACTAGTCTATGCAAACGAGACGAAGGATAACACTATAACGATAGATATTTCCCACCTAGCTGCTGCGCTATACTACCTTCATGTAAGTTCCGCTCAGGCTACAGTGGTACAAAAAATAGTGAAGGAATAAATAAGAATATATTTTCAACGGCATTAGAATTCAGGAGTATTTAATACACTGAATGCTAATGCCGTTTATTAAATACTGAATTTTAAAAGTCTACTAATTCGTAGTTTGCGTTTCGCCCTCCTTCGTAAGATTGTTTCAATATGCTTTTTTCTACCAAGTCTTTTATATCCCGCAAGGCCGTGTCGGTAGAGGTTTTGGTTATTTTAGCCCATTTTGAGGTTTGTAGTTTTCCTTCAAAATCATCAAAGAGTTTATTAAGTATTAAGCGTTGACGTTCGTTGATGGGTGTGTGTTCGTGTAATTTCCAAAACGCAGCTTTGCGCACTATTTTCTGTGTGGTATTTTCGGTGGAGAGCATCGCATTTTTGAGACAATGCAAAAACCAGTCGATCCATTCGGTAATGTCTCCTGAATTATGTTGCACTTTTTGCAATACTTCGTAATATAATTTGCGTTCGGTTAATATTTGGCTAGACATACTGTAAAAACGATCTCCACTGCCTTCGGCACAGGCAAGCAACATGTCGGATAGGGCTCTTCCAATTCTGCCGTTTCCATCATCAAAGGGGTGAATTATAATAAACCAAAAGTGTGCTATGGCGGCTTTTAAAACAGGGTCAAGGTGCTTTTCGTTGTTGAACCAATCCAAAAACTTGTCCATTTCTATTTTTACTAATTCGGGTTTTACGGCTTCGTAATGCACCTTCTCTTTACCCATAGCACCCGAAATAATCTGCATTTCACCAGTTCGGTATTGCCCCACTTCTATTAAGTAAGGTCCGCTGTACCCAGTAGGAAAAAGTACTGCGTGCCAACCAAATAAGCGCTTTTCGGTTAAAGGTAACGTGTATCGCTGGGTGGCATCCAACATCATTTCTACAACGCCTTCAATGTGGCGGCTGCTCGATACAAGACCTGCTGCGTTTATGCCCAAACGCCTTGCAATGGACGAACGTACTTGGTCATAATTGAGTAATTCGCCTTCAATTTCTGATGACTTTACTACGTCTAAAGTTAAAGCGGTTAGCGTGGCTTCTTCTTTAGCAAAAAAACCTAAAGCATTCATTTGCCCTATTATTTTACCTTGCATAAGCCGAACCTCTCCAAATACGACATTTATAGCCTTGTCTTGCCACGAAAAATTCGTCCAATTGTTATACTCGTAGATGTATTTTGCCATTTCGTAAAACTAATATGCGGTAAATATAGGAATTAATTACCGCATATTTGCGGTGATTAATTTATTTTTTCACCGCAAAGGAATAAGTTGTTAAGATTTATGATTTTTTTACTGCCTTTTTCGTGCGCTGTCCCTGACCAATGCTATTCAACTAAGAACTATTTCCAGTTTGGGATTGGTCACCATTGTGTACGCATTGTTGAATAACATTTATGTTGTTCTGCTACTATGCAACAAAAAATAAGGAATGTATGCCGCTATTAGTACAAAAAAATACACCTCATCATTTCTATAGCGCACCTACGGCGTTCTGCTGGCGCGGAGTGTACCGTGAATCATTAACCACGGAATCAAGGTTAATGAATGTTGTATAGAAGATGATAGTAGGTCTATCAGTGTCGCTGTGCAAGCGGAGGCACTAAACCACCTCTCGGTGCTAAAGGAGTAATTCGATGGTATTGAACGGAAAGAGGAAAAGGTGCTGAAAGAAGCATCAGGTACGAATAAGAGAGATGAATGCAAATGAACCAC
>JAYSUZ010000377.1:0-5738 GCA_043718845.1 Cytophagales bacterium | reverse complement strand
TTGAAGTGCTTTGTTGAAAATACGAATGGAACCACCGCCTATTTCAACTCCGTTTATCACTAAGTCGTAAGCGTTTGCTCTTACTGCTGCGGGATCGGTTTCGAGAAGCGCCATATCTTCTGGCTTTGGCGAAGTAAATGGGTGGTGCATAGCGAAGAATCTTTTTTCTTCTTCGCTGTATTCGAATAGAGGAAAGTCAACTACCCAATGAGCCGAATATTTATCTTTATCACGAAGGCCTAGTCTCGTACCCATTTCTAGGCGAAGTTCACTCAACTGTTTACGCGCATCGTTTGCCGTACCACTTACCATTAAAATCAGATCACCAGGTTTAGCATTCAATTTCGTAGCCCATGCTTTTAAATCTTCTTGAGCATAAAATTTGTCTACCGAAGATTTTAATGTACCATCGGCTTCGTAACGCATATAAATAAGTGCTTTCGCCCCTATTTGCGGACGTTTCATCCATTCCGTCAATTCGTCTAATTGTTTTCTTGTATACGAAGCACATCCTTCTGCACAAATCCCTAAGACTAATTCTGCACTGTCGAATACTCCAAAACCTTTGCCTTTCGCCACGTCGTTCAGCTCTACAAATTTCATTTCGAAACGAATGTCCGGCTTGTCGTTGCCATAGTATTTCATGGCATCGGCATACGTCATGTGTGGCAACGTTGGAAGGTCTAATTTTTTTACCGTTTTGAATAAGTGACGGATTAGCCCTTCAAACATATCTAAAATATCTTGCTGCGTGATGAATGACATTTCACAGTCTATCTGCGTAAACTCTGGCTGGCGGTCTGCACGCAAATCTTCGTCACGAAAACATTTTACAATTTGATAATAACGGTCAAACCCAGCTACCATCAACAATTGTTTAAATGTTTGAGGCGATTGGGGTAATGCATAAAATTCACCTGGATTCATACGAGAAGGAACCACAAAATCGCGTGCGCCTTCTGGTGTAGATTTAATAAGCACAGGCGTTTCCACTTCTATGAAGCTTTGTCCGTCAAGATAGTTTCTTGTTTCTTTGGCTACTTGATGGCGCAATTCAAGATTTTTTCGCACACTGTCACGACGAAGGTCGAGGTAGCGGTATTTCATTCTGATTTCATCGCCTCCATCTGTTTTGTCTTCTATGATAAAAGGTGGAAGTTTTGCCGTATTTAAGATTTCAATGGCCGCAATTTTTATTTCTATATATCCGGTAGGAAGTTTATCGTTTTTGGCGATACGCTCTACTACTAGTCCTGTAGCCTTGATTACGAATTCTCTGCCTAATTTTCTAGCGGCAGCCAACGTAGACGGGTCCGTCTTGCCTTCTTCCAAAAGAAGTTGTGTAATACCATATCGGTCACGCAGGTCAATGTAGACCATGCCTCCTATGTCACGGATTTTGGCTACCCATCCGCATAATTCTACTGGTGTGTTGGTGTCTGAAATTCTTAGTTCTCCGCAATTGTGTGTTCTTAGCATAATCTTACCTATTTTGTAAAAGGCTTCAAATATAGTGAATAGAAGAATATTTATTAAATTTGTCGATTAATATACTTTAGAAATTCAAAAAAGCACCCATGGGAAGAATATTTGAAACGCGAAAACACACCATGATGGCTCGATTTGATCGGATGGCGAAAGCTTTTACCCGAATAGGACGAGAAATAGTGATGGCGGTAAAGGCCAATGGCCCTTTGGTGGAAAATAACCCACGCCTGCGAACGCTTATCCAAAATGCCAAAGGGGTAAATATGCCCAAAGACCGGATAGACGCCGCTATAAAACGTGCTGTAAGTAAGGAGGATAAAGATTATGAGGAAGTTATCTATGAAGGGTACGGCCCTTATGGGGTAGCGCTTTTGATAGAAACCGCTACCGACAATATTTATAGAACCGTAGCCGACATCCGTACCACCATGTCCCGAGGAGATGGCACTCTAGGCAAGACAGGCTCTTTGGATTTTATTTTTTCCCGAAAAGGGGTTTTTAAGTTCTTAAAAGGCGATTTAGACCTCGACGAGTTGGAATTTGCCCTTATAGACTTCGGAGCCGACGATGTAGCCATTTCTGCTGAAGGGGAGGTTTATATATATACTTCCTTTCAAGATTTCGGAAAAATGCAAAAGGCATTGGAAGATATGAATATAGAGGTGATAAGTACAGAGCTTCAACGCATCCCCAATTCATTTGTAGAAGTAACTAAAGAACAGGAAGAAGAAATTTTACAGTTGATTGGAAAATTTGAACTCTACGATGATATATTGGTCGTTTACCACAATATGAAATAAATCAAGGAGTGGCAATTCAGACTATGCTGCGTATTATCACTCCTTGATTTTCTAAGCTTTATTTTTTTTACTCTGCTTTCACCACTTTGAATGTATGCACCGTATTAGAGTATTGTAGCGATACGGTATATAACCCTACGGGAAGTTCTTTCCCAAGTTCTATCGACTCGTTTGCGCTATAACTATCCGAGACATACCAAACAACCCCTTTCATATCCAAGATTTTTACAGAGATTTTCTTAGACATACCAGAATTCACTTTGAGTACTGCGGAACGTTCAAAAGGATTGGGTGAAAAAGTATACGTATCTAAACTTGAAGCCGCCGTCGGATCATTACTATACGCATCTAAAATACCCAGCGGAAGACTTACGTTGACAGATACGTCGTCAAAACTCGTACAGCTAGCATTTGTAATCGTCCATCGAAACGTATTGACCCCTAACGCTAAACTTGTAACCCCTGAACTTGGACTGCCTGCGGTTGTTACTACGCCTGGACCAGCCATATTCATCCATGCTCCTGTACCTACCGAAGGCGTATTGCCCGCTAAGGTGGCTGTATAAACCGTAATATTCTGATCGGCACCCGCATTGGAAGTCGTGGCAGGGGCATCTACCGTTACCGCTTTCGATTGCAGTGCACCGCTACAACCTCCCGCACTTGTTTCCGTAACCGCCATGCTGCCACTCGCTGTGGCAAAACTTACGGTAACCGAATTGGTTGTAGTACCTGCCGTAATAGTAGCACCTGCTGGAGTAGACCAATTATAAGTAGAGCCAGAAGTATTGGCCACCGAATACACTTTGCCTGTGCTCGAAGCACAAACCGAAGCCAAACCTGTGATGGCGCTGGTAGTCGGAGTCAGGTTGAAGCTCGAAACGGTAGACACAGACCCGCTAGGAGTAGTGATACTAATAAGCCCAGCGGTAACGGATGCAGGAGCCGTTACCACAATTTGTGTAGCGGTATTCCCTGTAATAGTTCCTGCTAGTCCGTTAAACGATACATTGGTAGCACCCGTAAGATTTGTGCCCGTAAGCGTAACACTTGTACCCGCTACGCCACAAACAGGGCTAAAACTACCAACCGTAGGAGCAGTAGAAGCCGGCTGTGAACAGCTGTTGCCTATCCCAATCCAATCAATGTTTACCGTACCGGTAAAAGCGCTATTATACGTGCCATTTGCGCCTGTAATAGGATACGAAATATACCCTGGATTTATCGCCATTTCTAATCTATTAATGGCACTGCTATCCAGTATACCAGGACTTCCTCCGTTGGTGTTTGTGAATTTTCCAGCAAAGTTGATAACGAACGTCTGGTACGTTGGCGTCAGTTCGATACGAGTAAGGTTTGTATTGTCAATAGACCTGCCGTTTACGTCCATCAAACTAAGATTCAAGAGACAGTTGGCAGAAGCTCTTGCGCGAATGGTGATGATGGGTTTGTTGGCCGCACATTGAAAGTTGATAGACGAAGCCGAAGTACCGTCGTTTAGTGCATACCTAAAATTTTCCCATTGGTCATAACCGCCGTTTGAAATCGTCCAGTTGGTGCCACTTTCTGTATGTATGAAAGCGCCTGGTATTGGTGCAATCCAATTCACGGTACTGTTGCTAAAATCATCGGAGAACAAACAGCCTACGGGTGGGCTGGCTACGGTGATGTAATTGGTTTTAGTTTTGGTATTTGGTCCGTTCACATTAGTGGCGGTAAGTGCAGGTGTTTTTTGTCCGCCAGTAGCATACGTTACGGTGTGAGGCCCGGCTGTAGTGGCGGTAGCAGGAGTAGCGCCTGCGCCAAAATTCCAAGCATACGTTTCGGCACCGGTTTTGTTGGTCGTAAGGTCGGTAAATACTACTTGATTTCCGGCACAAGTAGCCAGTGGAGTAGCAGAAAAATCGGCGGTAGGAAGCACTACACTTTCAAATATTGTAGTAAAGTAATTCATATTTGTACCCGTTCCCGTAAATTCAAATTTTATCAGGTGTTCTCCAGCGGTGAGCACTACTCCTGTTACGTTATAGTCCACCCATGTCTGCCAGCCTCCTGAATTGGCTATTGTTACATTACTTTTTATAACTGCCCCATCTTGTTTGATGTCAAATTTTCCCGTGGCTACATTTGAAGCTACTCTGAACCTGAAGGTATAAGAACCCGTTGTAGTAGTATTCACCAAATATTCGTTCCAAGTGCCAGGATCGGTATAGCCTGCATTTTGTCCGCCACCTACATCGGTAGTAGCCTGCAACTGAGTGCCGTTTCTTCGGTATATATTTTCTACCTCTATTTTCCCTGGGATATTATTTTGGGGGCCATACGCTGCTCCTATATACGCCGATCCGAGTGCTGTAAGTACTCCGTCTGCGCCAAGTATACTCACCGTATTGTTTGCATTTCTTCCTGCAAACCAT
Source organism: Cytophagales bacterium (assembly GCA_043718845.1). Lineage (GTDB taxonomy): Bacteria > Bacteroidota > Bacteroidia > Cytophagales > Cytophagaceae > JANYCO01. Next base: position 1,033 of record JAYSUZ010000377.1, on the reverse strand, counting down.
GAGTAGCGGTAGATGTCTGGGTCGTTTTCAAAGGCATTAACAGCTGTTTGTAAATAAGAAATTTTAGCGGCTGAAGTAGCCATAGGATCCCAATAAGCAAACTCGGTAACCCAGATTGGCTTTCCGTATTTTTTCAAGTTATTTGTAAGCGCTAGAAGTCCACCTGTAGTAGGTTCGTAATTGTGAAAAGCGATATAATCAACCCTACAAGTAGGACAAAGTGCAAAAAACTCATCGTGCCAAACTATAGGGTCTGTATACCCCGGTATGCAAACACCTCCACCACAATAAGCGGCCGCTGCACTTATTATTTGAAGGTTTCTGGCATCTGCTATTGCCACTATCTTTGGCCACGCCGCCACCGCTTGCGCTGGTGTCATATTGGCTTCTACGTTAAAATTTGGTTCGTTGAATGCCAAAAGGTATTTCGCTCCAGCAGGTATATCGGCTATTGCATTGGCTACAGTATAGCTGTTGTTCCACATCATAGGCACAAAATCAACACCTTGAGAACTATAATAACTTGCAATTGCCGCATCTGGTTTATCGCTCCAGTTGTACCACCACGAAATACCCGGTTTTACGGCGTTTAAGTCCGCTATGGAATGATTCCCATACGCCATTCCTCTCTTAGGGCTTACTTGAGCATGCGCTCCATAAGAAGAAAACGCAAGGATAAGAATCGTACAACTTAAAAATCTTTTTATCATACTCTTTATTTGTTATAGGCAGGACGCTTGTTGTTCTGCTTACGTACAACTAAAGGAAAAAATTGAAACTATTGACTAAAAAGTATAATAATAGCACTATTTAAGGGGTGTTAAGAAATCTAAAAATAGCCTGATTTATCTGTTTGATAGTAAATTAAAATATTGAAAATAAATATTTTATATAAAATATAGGTTCAAAAAAATCTTTTAAATAGCAATCGAAATTTTGCCACCCATTATCCATTCTTTAGGAGAAGAAAAAATAGTCTTCTAAATAATAGGAAAGGAGCTCGGTATTAAATAGATTTGATAGAACAATTTAA
>JAYSUZ010000376.1:0-2649 GCA_043718845.1 Cytophagales bacterium | reverse complement strand
TCAGAAACCGTTAGTAGAACATATTCCCCTATCACTTCAGTAGTCATCGTAATTTCGGGTGCTACCCCTGGCTTACTGTATTTAATGGCATTGCTGAGTAAATTATACAAAATACTTTCGAAATATAGTTTGATTACATCCACCTGTGGCGCCTTGTTGAAATCAAGCGCTACGTGTGCATTTGTTTCTTCAATTTTATTCTCAAGCCTTGCCATTACGGCGTTTACTACTTTATTAAAATCAACCGAAACGAACTCCTGCTCTACGCCATTTTGCACTTCCAGAACCCTATTCAAATCATGAATAATAAGATCTAAATCTTTCGTCACCTCTACTATTTTATCCAAAAACATATTAGACTCCGCATCCAGTCCCTTTTTATTTACAATACTGGTAAGACCAAGCAATCGGGCTACAGGGCCACGCAAATTATGGGAAATTACAAAACCAAATTGTTCTAGCTGACTTATATTTTTGTTAAGTCTGCTATTTGTTGTCACTAATTCCTCTGTCCTTTTACTTACTATTTCTTCTAAGTTTACATTATACTTTTTTAATTTTTCATTCTGACTTGCAATAATAAGCTGAGCACTTTCAAGTTTCTGATTTTGCATTTCCAAACTTTCTCGATGTGTATGGAGCTCTTCGTTTACCTGTGAAATCTCCTCATTTGCCTGTGAAAGTTCATTATTTTGGTTAACAATATGCTTACTACTATCTATTATAATTTCATTCTGATTTGCCAATGTCTTGTTCGTTTTTCGCTGCTGTCCTAAAAACCAAAATGTACCCAGCACTACAATCAGCAGTAAGCCTAGCAGACCCAGTGTATAACGCTTGATAAGTGCTTCGTCTTCCAACTTTTGTTCGCGGGCTGTCTTTTCAATTTCCAACAATCGATTTTCACGTGATTGTTTATCAATCGTAAGCAATTGCACGGCTTTGTTTTGTTCCAATGTACTAATAGCTTTTTCTTGATCAAAAGAAGCGGCTCTCTGGTGTGCTATTTGAAGCAATTGCGCTATCCGTTGCTTATCCAATTCTTGGTTTTTTATTCTGACCAACTGTAGGTCGTGCGCCTGTTTGAGGAGTTCTATTTCTTTGGCCTGGATAATATTCTCCTTGTTTTTCTTCTCTTTTTCCAACTCCGATCGCTGATAAGAAAAATCTTTAAGCGCTGTTTCAGACAATATCATCCTGATCTCACTTTCCCGCTTTTCTATTTCAACTTGCTGTTCCAGCACAATTCTATTTTGCTTTTGCTCCTCTTCTATAAGCTTGTCTTTGGCTTTATTGTATAAATTATTATATACTTTAAATTCCTTAATTTGTTTTTTCCTTAAAAGCAACTCGCAATAAATTCTATAACTCGCTATCTGCACTTCGTCCGCACGAGGTTCATCTTTTGATTGTTTAATCAAAAAAAGCGCCCTCTCTACTTTGCTTTTTGCCGGATTATAAAACTCACCAATAAGATCCGTAGCCGCCATATAGTTTAAAACATTTGCTACTTCTACATTTTTTTTCTGCCTTTCTCTTATCTGTAATGCCCTATTCATATACTGATTGGCATCGTCCAGCTCTCCAGAAATAGAATGCGTAAGACCTATATTTAATAAAATATCAGCCAATTCATTCTGATTTATACCTGAATCCGATTGATCTATTATACTCCTACATTTTACTAGATACTCTTGCGATTTTTTTATATCCCCAATCTTTTTATAAAAAGAAGCCAGATTATTATAAATGGATACCACTCCTACTTTATTGCCTACCGTTGTATATTCAGGCAGAAGTAATAAAGAATAATTTATTGCACCATTATAATCGTTGTTCAAAACAGAAAGATTTGCATTTTTTTCTAACGCCGTAATTATTTCTCGGGTTTCCCCCTTTGCCTTTTTCTCGTTTAATATGTCCTGCCAAATATTCAATGCTTTATTATATTCATGCAATTCTTCATGACACAGTGCTTTGTTTTTTAAAATAAATGTTTTTTCGGTAAAAATTTTCTCCTGATTGTATAACCCTAATGCTTCATTATAATATTCTAATGCTTTCCTATACCCTCTAAGATTTTGATAATTAAGTCCAAGTTTTACCAATAAACTCACTTTCTGATTCACTTCTGTAGTCTTATCGTACTCAGCAATAATATCAGGAATGGACTGAGCATTGAGGGAAGACGCTATGCCTATAATAATAAAAAATACTATACTTATTATATATATCGATTTCATTTATATCGAATAAACCGCTTTTAACTAAATGATATTAAACACCACTAACCTCATCACTACTAGTAAAATAAAAAAGCCACTTTTTGAAGTAGCTTTTTTATTTTACTAACTAGATTTATCGAATTACCTGCACCCAACCTTTAAATCGGGTACCTGTATCAATCTCTAAGTCATAGAAATAAACACCATCGGAAAGTCCTTTGAAGTCGTATTTATTGTCGTAATCTTTTGCTTCGAATACCCTCTCTCCCCAACGGTTGTAGATTCTTACCAAAGAATTGTCTGGAAGAGAAACGATTTCAAATAGGTCATTACGCGTATCTTCGTTTGGCGAAACTAGGTTAGGTATAAAAAATTTACCTGGCACTATTATTTGAATCGTATCCGAACATCCATTTGCATCTCT
>JAYSUZ010000375.1:0-2651 GCA_043718845.1 Cytophagales bacterium | reverse complement strand
GCCTTTTTCGTCAATATATTTCCTTACTCTAATTCGTAGACTCCTTTGCTCAATTCAGGGTCGTAATAACCCAAGTGTACTAGAAATAATTTTTGTTCCATTTTTGTTCAGTTTTTAGAGGGTTCTCTGTTGTCGTCTTTAAAGTAATTCAAATAGGGCAGTATTTACACACTAATTTCCTATTTCTAGTTTTTCTTAACAAAAAAAGATATTACAGTTTTAATGAAAAATTTGGCATTGGCTGTAATTGTGGGTGTTATTATTTCTGCCTTGGTTTCTGCTTGGGAAAGTGCCAAACGAATTAGAGTAAGGAAATATATTGACGAAAAAGGCGTAAAACATTACGAAATTTTTGACCCACTTTTCTTTGGTTCTAGTACTGCTTTTGCCGAAAAATTCAATATACTAAACGACCCAAATGAAGTGATTATTAAATTATTTTAGTTTGCAATCAGCAGCTGTTATTGGAGCTACAACTTCTGCAGTACACTTTTCTTTTGCATTTTTTTTAGTGGTATGAAGTGTGTTGACTATCGTTGAGTTTACATCGTTTACCGTAATAGTGCATTCACAAGTGTAGTCTTTCTTACATGAGGAAAAAATAATTGTTAATAAAGCAATAGTTAATAAGTGATTTCTTTTCATTTTTTAGGGTTAATTAAAGTGAAATTATCTTTTCTAGTATTGATGTATTCTTATAAAATATTAACGAAATACAAGTTAATTAATATTTCGTTATGAAACAAATAAGTAGTTATTTCTGATAGACTCCTATGGTGCGAGGCTTCTGTCAAGCACTATCGAGCAGTATCAATTAGTAGTAAGTGAAAAGAGTTGGAAGAAGACAGAACGCAAGCGGAAGAACTTGATTCGACTCGGAGTACCGAAGGGTAAAGCTTAAGCATTTAGTAGAACAAGAAAAGGAGGTTGGGCTACTCGATTAGCGGTTCGTTGTTCTATTTCGCTGCTTTTATCCATTCATTTACAATTATAGTCAATTCTGCTTTTCCATTTTCGATGTCTTGCAAACTTTTAAAAGTTATGATAGCTCTGTCATTTTCTTTCCAGACTAATATTTTACTTTTATTTGCAATTAATTTATCTTTTGGTTGTTCTTGCTTTTTTGCACCTCTATGAAAGATTAGCTGAATTTGTTTTTTCGGTGGTTGAACTCTCATTGTAATACGATCTTCATTGTCAAAAAAATAATTTGGCCCGTTCCATTTTATGTTTTCTTCCAATCGTTTATTTGCTTCTAAAATACAAATTCGCAACTGCTCTATTTCATTTTTAAACGGATGATTTAGCGCTTCTAATAAGGCAGATACTTCAATATTTAGATTTATTATTTGTTTTGCCATTTTTTCAAAATTTTAATTTCAACATTATTTTTTTTATCAATTCTATTGGCAACGGTTTGTCAAGCATAAAATGTAGACTGTCCTTTGTTTTTTTAGCCCTATATTCTGAGACTTTTTCTTCAATTTCTGTCAGTCCATAAACTGGATAAAAACCAATATACTTTTTGTATACGGAAAAGTATAGATGATGTTTGCCTACTTTAAATGCTGGCATTTTATAACGAATCATTTCCTCTGTGTCTGGTAAAACTTTAAAAAATAATTGTCGCAGTATTTCAAGTTTTGATTGAATTTCAGGTTCAAACTGTGATATGTAAAGTTCAACTTCGTTCATTGTTCATTTTTGAATAAAAGCCCTGCTTTTGTCATTAAATCAATAAGTTTCGGAATTGTGCTTTTACCCATTCCGTGTAAACTTAAATTTTCCTTTTCGCTATATGTGGATAGTATTTCCAAAGTTGCAATTCCTTCTCTTTCTAATGCTCGTCTGGCTGGTGCTCCAATATTTGATAAAAAAATGTTTTTTGGTTTTCTTTCTTCTTCACAATTTGGGCAAGTCGGACAGTCAGAACTTTTGAAGTACTGATGTCCATTTTTGCAAGTCTTTATTTTTTTTGTTACCATTTTTGTCTTGATGGTTGTCGTTTTACAATGACCGCTAATGTGCCGTGTATGCGAACACTTGGCATACGATGCAGTACTTCGCAGGTAACGGTTTGCAGCTACATAAAGTTGGCGATTTCGAAGCACCAAACTGTCTGCCACCAAAAAAATTTGATACGAAGCACAAAGCTTCACTTAACCATTAAGCCGCCAATTTCTTGCAGCCCCTGTGTGTGCCTAGAATGGACAACGTCCTTTCAGGCATATCCCTAAAGTTAAAGAATATTTTGGACAAAATCAATCATACCTACATTCCCCAATCCATTCGAGGGGTAGAAATACCCAAGCCAAATGGCAAAATGCGTTTATTAGGCGTTCCAACAGTAGTAGACAGGATGCTGCAACAAGCGGTAAGCCAAGTGGTAGCGCCGTAGTTTGAATTAGAATTCAAAGAATACAGCTACGGCTTTCGCCCGAAGCGCAGTGCACATCAAGCGGTTCTAAAAGCGCAGAAGTATATTAACGAAGGCTATAAATACATTGTAGATATTGACCTTCAAAACTTCTTTGATGAAGTAGATCACTGTGTTCTACTGGAACTTATTTACCGCAAAGTGAAATGTCCCACCACACTAAGGCTGATACGCAAGTGGCATACGAAGACCTATGCAATTCCAAATTTTAGGC
>JAYSUZ010000374.1:0-2661 GCA_043718845.1 Cytophagales bacterium | reverse complement strand
GTAGGAGGTGCGTTTACCCCTCCAGATGATACGCCCATATTAAACAACGTCACATTGTTAGGATAGCCAGCCGTAGTTCCAATTGTACCGCTTTGAGCAGACCAAAGTTTATCTAAGTTAGTATTAGCAATAGAACTCAATGGACTTGGACCGGCAGCCTTTTCTAACCCCTGATTATTATTACTTATAGATAGCGTAGAGCCAGGACCATATACAGGAGACAGAGTACTACCGCTAGCGCTCCAATTGTTATCTTTTATTGACAATAATCCATTTACGCGCAATCCTCCACTAGCAATATTAAAATTGGCATTCGCATTAAATAGTAAATTATAAATGGTAGTGAAAGCACTACCGGATACGCCAAAACCACCGCCACAACATGCACTCGATAATATGGTACCCCCGTCAATGCCATTAACGCCTGTACTTACAATAGTTCCTCCATTGTTAACAATACCAGAAGATTGTGTACTTGAAAAATAAAGCGTGTTCGTAGCGCCTATATTTAGTGTACCACCCGAATTTAATTGCAATCCATTGGAATTACTTGCTACACTGTTGTTGGAAACATCCATCGTGATGCCACTAGCGCCACTCATATCCAACGTACCCGTAATGTATAAACGCTTACAAAAGGCATTTGCAGGTACTGTAACCGTATGACCAGTGGCTATCGTAACATCATCACTACCGGTAGGCACTCCTGAAGGTGTCCATTTACCCGCTACATTCCAAGCACCACTTCCGGTAGATGTTTTTTGTCCGTAGCTGCTAGCCGTCAACGCAAGCATTGCAATCACCACGAGTAGTAGTTGTTTTTTTAGCGTAGCCTGCACAACTAATATACAAGCAAAAATTATTTTTTTCATAAAGAAGCAATTTTTATAGTTTCGAGCGTATTATGCATTTAATTCGTTTACCAAAGAGGGAACAGGTAAAACCTTTGTAGTCTTCTACTATAAGCAAAGAACTTGCAGTAGCACTTTTTCTTTTTTTTATTATACAATCAAAAGAACTCATTTCAAACCGCTAAGCCGAATTGTAAATTAAGAATCGAGATAAAAAAGGTGTCGATTATTAATTATATAATTGATTTATAATAAATTACAGACACTCCTTAATGGATAAAATACAGACCATTTTGGAAATAATATAAAGAATAGGCGGTGATATTGAAGCGCAAACGAATGTTATAGAAACGAAAAAAGGCCTTTTAAAAGGTATAAAAACTAAACAGGTTCTCTCTATAAAATTTATACCGTCAGAACCTCCTTGCGAAAATTTTGACGGTATACAAGCGCATTATAAGTACAGGATATTCTTTGATATAATCCTCGTACGATTAACTATAAACAAGTTCTCTTTTTGAGTTTACAAAATCGAAAGAGGCTTTTTGCAAATCGGGAAGAATTTCAAAAAAATTGACTCTATGTTCTGAGTAATGCTCTATTAAACTATTAATAGAATGTTCTAAATTTGTATTGAATGTAAACCGTTTGGTTTGTTGCATCATTATACCATGCGTACCACCTATTGTTTGAAGGGCATTGTACCAACTTTTTTTATAAATTGAATTGAGTAGTCGATTGTATTTATAGGGAATATATTCTTGTTTTTCACTAAAGCTGAGCATTAAATCGTACTGAAATGCCTCAAACGAGACGTCCGAAATGGTATCCCAATTTGTTCTTAGAAAGTGGTCGTAAAACATTGGAATAATTTTATCTGAATTTTTTCTTAGTTTACAATCTAATAATTTTTCACTTTTCAGATACGCAGGATGGTTCACAAATACGGATGAAACATGCTGCTGATGGTTGTAGCCTTCAATGATAGGCTCAGGAAATGATTCTTTATTTGAATAATTTACATAATCCTCCAACAAGGCACCTACTTGGAATTCCGAAGAAGTATTTGTTGAAACATAAAATTTCAATAAAATGCTAGTATTCATAAGTGTGTGTTTAAATTGTTTACTTGTTCTTTAAATTCAAATTTACCGCACTATATTCAGCCATCCTTTGTATTGATTTCCATCAGGTAGTAGGAGGTCGTAATAATAAACACCGTCGGAAGCATTGTTCCCTGCCCATAGATTATCGTAATCACTACTTTGATATACTCGTTCGCCCCAGCGGTTGAATACTTTCAGATAAGACCCTGCTGGCAATGCCTCTATTTCAAACTGGTCGTTTTTGCCGTCACTATTTGGCGTAATCAAATTTGGTATGCTAATTTTAACTTGTACAACCGTTGCAACTACTGGAATCACTTTCACTACCGTACGACAAGGAGCACCAAGTGCTTCTTGTACATAATACAATGTAGTATCGGTGAGTACGGGCGTTGTAAATACAGCGCCGGTAAATACTAGCGTACCACCAATAGGAGCATCGTACCATTGGTAGGTACCGCCTGTATTCGTCACGGACAAGGTGGCCGAACTTAGCGTTATAAATGTAGTGTCGTGCCCTACCGGAATATTGGTACTCACGCTGATGGTGGCTGTCCCTGTTGCATTGCCGGTACAACCTGTAGTAAGTGTATTGGAAACCGTTAGGAGCGCATACGTATGTGCACCTGTAGCCGATTGGAATACATAAGGAGATGTGCTTATAGCGGTAACCGTAGGTTGCACAACGCCGTCGATAGAATACG
>JAYSUZ010000373.1:0-14261 GCA_043718845.1 Cytophagales bacterium | reverse complement strand
AAAAGACAATTCCTGCTGTGCACAATTTGTAAATTCAATCGTAAGTTCGCCAATACTCGGATTTGGAAAAACAAGCACCTCGGAATTCCCGCTTTTATCAATAGCGAAATGTTCGGTGTTTAGTAGAGTGCTTGTACCGTCCATATCCACTTGTACTAAACGATAGTAGACATCCCCTCCTATTGGCTTTGAATCAAAAATTTCATAGACTTCTAAGGAATTTAAATTTCGTCCTTTTACTTCGGCTACGCTATAAAAAGATGCGCCATCGTCAGAACGCTCTATACTAAAGTGATCATTATTTACTTCGAAGACCGTTTTCCATTCTAATTTAATTTTATTTTTTTCCAGCATACTAATCCTAAAATCAAGTAGAGAAACAGGTAGTGCTACCGAATTTACGAGTATAGATATGGAAGTTGTAGATGATAAATTACAATTGTTATACGATTTGGCTGAATAAGAATAGGTGTTCGCTGATGCACCCACTATAGTATATGTATAGGGTGCAGCATAACTTATATAGAGCAACACCGCTCCTTTATAAAACTCTACTTTAGTAATGCCCGTAATGTCAGAAGCCGATGCATTCAACGTTATATTCGTCGGCGCTACGTTAGTGGTAATTTTCTGAGGAGATGCAATTGTGACCGTCGGTACCGTTCCTACATTGAAAGGCAAACTACCGTGTGTCAACGTCTCCCATTTTGTCACCCAACCTCCTGCATTCCTTGGTCGGTTTCCATTAATCATTTTTAGCGTATACGGCAGACTTCGTCCTATTCTAGTCTGCAAATGATTAAAAGCAATTTCCCACGCGGTTTGTCCGCAAGGTAAAAACCCTGCACTGGCTTGCCCTGAACAATTTATATTTCCTCCTTTAACTGTTAGGGGAACTGCAACATCGCCAATCATCCAACCTCCGTGCAATTCCATAAAATCTGTCAACCTTTTTTGTTCGCCAACAAACAAATCTTCCTTTTGCTCCCAAGCAATTTGAGCCGCATACATCATAGAACCAAACCCCAACATCAGGTGTCCTAAATCTCTATAGGTTTCCATGGCCAAGCCATTCATGAACATCCTCGCGCCACTCCAGGTAGAAGGTTTAAGCGTAACATTTCCTATAGGATAATCCTTTGGTGTTGTGCCGTCTGTAGTTTGGTAGATATACGTTTTCACTCTCGTTTTCCAACGACTTACGGCACTGTTAAATTCAGTTCTGTTATCGGTATAAACCGCAATCGCAAAATGAGCTTCTATAGCCGATTGAATCCAGTTATTACCAGGCATAGATTCATCTTTTATATACGGCAAAAATTTGGTTAACATCGCCTCGAACTTAGCGACATCCGCTGGAGCCCAAGTTGCTTTTACAGGAACATCGGCGTGACGAATAATTTCTGCGGCATTAGCATACCAAGGCGCTGCCCACGCTACATTTAACCGTGCATTTGAACCTTCGTTACTCACATATACACGTGACCATGCATTTAAGATTTCAATTGATTTATTAGCATGTGCCATATTCCCAGAAAAATACCACATAAGTGCATGTGAATAAGCGGCCATGGCATCTTCTACAAAGGTAGCGCACTCTGGTACAGTATTGCCATTTATATCTTTATTGTACGAACCACAGTCCGTTGTCGCTTTTGGCCTTGCCTTATAGGTGAGCGCTGACGAAGGATTTGCTTTTAAATTATCGTATGCCTTTTTCCAAGGTTGTTCTGAATTATTAATTTTTGCTTTTACAAAAGAAAGTTCACATTGGTTATTTAATATTCCTGGATGTACAAAAGACTGACTATTAGCAGAAAAATAACCTAGAATAAAAATAATACCTAATTGAATATTTCGCAATTTTTTCATCCTTTCGCGCGCTTAAACTTTCTTAATTCATTTAATTATAACTAAATAGACATCTAATTAATCATGAGACTATCTATCTATATCCTTAAAACACATAATGTCCGCTAGAAGTAAACAATAATAGAAATTTATTATAAAGGCATAAACCCATTAGTAAACGTCAACTTTAGTCGCCTTTATTATACTAAAAATAAGGAGGGTCGCATCCAAGGCGATACAACCCTCCTCACTTTTACTATGATTAATTTAATTTCATTACTTTCTTCATTGTAACACCATAACTCGAATAAATATAAACAACATATACCCCAGCAGGCAATTCTCTTCCAAGTTCAAAAGTAGTAGTATTTATTTTAGTTGAATTAACTACTTCAACACCATTCAAATCCAATACAACAACTTTATCAATCATCGTTTCATTTTCTAACGAAATTATTGTCGTTTCGCTAAACGGTAACGGACTTGCTTCAGCAGTTACTCCTATGCGAGCCGAAACCGCACAGCCTCCAATTTTCACTACTAATGAATATGCTTTATACCATGGACTAGTAGTAAAATTTACACCTGCATTTAATGTAGTACTTCCACTTGCGTAACTTGGAATTTCAATTGTCATCAATTTTTCATTGCCAATTGATTCTGATATTGCTGCACCATTTGATGACCACCAACTTATTGAACTGACTGGAATATTATCCGAGGTTAAACTATAAGAATACGTCTTCCCTGCTTCTAAACAGGCTGGACCTTTGATACCAATAGTTCCCCCTCCACAAAGTGAAGCATCAGTAATTGGTACTATTCCTGTTGTACCTCCAGCACAAATAGCGCAGGCATCCTTTTTCGCAGTTCCATTAGCAACTCCAGCACAATCCAAGCAACTTGATTCGATTTTATTACAACCACAATTCCCCGCAGCAATCTTTAATGGATCCGTTGTACAACCATCGCCTGCAGTTGCAACATAACCTATAGGCTGAGTGCAGGAAATCTGCTTAACATTGGGATCTCCTTTACCATCGCTATCAGTATCGGCATACCAAGTACTAGCTGTTGTCACAGTAATTATTTTTGCCACCGAAGTAGCTCTGCACCCATTAACATTCGTTACTTCTAAAGTATATGAACCAGCAACTGTAGCAGTATGTGTTCCAGTAATTGTTGGTAAAACAGTCGTTCCGTTAAACCATTTGTACGATGCGCCTGAACTTGCAGTTAAAACTACAGAACCACCAGCACAAAAACTCGTAACGGGTGCTGTGATAGCAGCAGTACAAGTAGAAACAGGTAATACCGGATTCACCGGTATTGGATCGTTTTCAATTGGATCTGTTCCATCAATTGATTCTTGTACATCAGTTACACCATCTCCATCAGTATCCAATTTTGGCAAGGCTACAGTACCTGTCCAGCTTACGGTGCAAGCGATATCAGGTGTAGAGGCAATCGATACCATTTTAATATATAAATCACCGTTATCAATTGCATAACCATTAGCATTAAAAGATCTTAATAAAGATAACGTTGTTAATTTTGTAGAATTTGATACCGTTATTCCGGCAAATTTTCCAAAGTCTTTTATTCTATACAATACTTGGTCTCCTGCAACGTAGTCGTCCATCATACGAAGTCCAAAATTAGTTGATGTGCCTAATGTTTCAAATTGCATTGTATATAAGAAGCCATCATTTACCATTACTGGAAAATGTATGAATGTTCCATAAAAACCATTGATATAAAATTGTCCTGCTTTAGGGGTACCTAGTTTAGTTCGAACTAACGTCATTTTAGGATCACCTTCAAAATCGAGAAGCATATAGGCGAATCTTCTATCGGTGCGATAAATATTCGTCCAATTTTCATACCTCACTTCAGAACCATCTCTACAAAGAGGATGATTTGTAATGATAGAGGTATTTGGCTTGCCACCCAACGAACCATCGATATCCCAAGTGACATAACTCCAGAACCTAGGATTGGCAGCAGAATTTGAACCGACTTCCCCTTTGGGAATCCCTGCATAATTCGGCAATGACATTCTTGGTGGTCCTTGATGATCTTTTGTCATTCCAGAGACACTGTAGTTAACATGCTTCATCGCTCCACCAGTATTTTGCAAATAGTTAGCGTTACTCGCTTGCCATCCTACTAAATGACTATTTTTAATCGAAAATGCGCCATCGTATCCTCTAGACAATTGTCGTTCTCCTACAAATACATTCTCTCCAGAATTTGCAACAAAAACGGATTGTTCCACCACAGAATAATTTGCGTGCATAACAGCTGTGACGTTGTCCAAAAATACATTATTTCTAAAAATAACATTTTGAGTATAGGTGCGTCCTCCGCCAATACCGCCATATATAGCCAAATCACAGGCATACCATGTACAATTATCCATAACACGCAGATCAGTGCGCTCCCATCCACCGTTTCTTATTAGAGCATGAGCAGCAGTTAACTGATCAAAAATATCAAATCCGCTCGCACAACTATGCGCCTTATTCCCTGAAAATTTACCTAATGGTTCTCTGAAAGGCAGCATAGAAGAGAATCTAGGAAGTGAGGCAGATGGCCCCATTGGTTTTCTTGGCATAGCAAACCAGAAGCCAGTTCCATGAGTGCCTGCTGCAACATTATTTTCAAATATATTGTTGGGATTTGTAATCCAAAAACTAGCGGGTGTTCTATTTTGCACTTCATTTGCTTCATTATCGGAGGGAATAATTTCTTCTCCTATAGGTGGGCGTTTTGTTAGCAAAACCACATTACCTCGAATAATATTAAAACGCTCACTTCCATCTTCTAAAAAAATACCATGACCAAGGTGATCATAACAAAAGTTATTTTCAACTACAGTAGATTCTGTACCATGAATAGTAATAGCTCTATTAAAGGATTTATGTACACTGTTATTATTAAAATATTGACCGGCTCCTTTTTCTTGAATTAAATGCCAATGAAATGGGTATCTTCCTAGAATACCCTTCCCTGTTCCATCTTTTTGTCCCATTCTATAAAGTTCTATTCCTTCTACAAATGCTTTTCCGTTTGTATGTATCATTACATGCCCACCAAATTGACTAGCGTCAGAACCGGCATCTCCTTGTATTTTTATACTTTTTGAAAGCAAGCCAACCTCCGCACGCATATCGCCCGTCCAAGTTTTACCATCTGAGGAGCGCGTGTATTGTTTGGATACTCCAATATGAGGAAACTTAACTACACCAGCGAGTGTGAAGGTGCGTTTGTCTGCACTTATATTAGTGATAGTATGTTGTTCGCCTTCATTTTCATTTAACCTAGAAGGAGAAATTAAAATCACATCACCAATCTCCCAGTTACTAGCATTAGTAGCAATGGTTATCAAATTTCCACTAGATACATTAGCGGCTAAGTTCGTCCAAGAGGTTTTCACTTTCCCATGCAATTCAAGTGTTGCACCATCCATAGCAATTACTGCTTTAGATTCAATCGTTGTTCCAGGAATTTTTTTTGTAGGATCATTTCCAACTAATGTTAAGACGAATTTATTTGGGAAGGGCTCCGTTTTGGTACCACATTCGAGATAAGCCGTTGATCCGCTTACTACAATATATTCAGCCGAGAGGTTTATCGTTTTTGTTAAATCAACAATTAGTTTACCAAAAACTGTAATAGATTTTACATCTACATTTTCATCCAATACAATAACAGAATTGACCGGAATAACTACATCATCTCCGGCTTGAGGTTTCACATTTCCTGGCCAACTAGAAGGATTAGACCATCGTTTCAAGCCTGTTATTCTGCTACCGACAGGAATAGACACTGTTGCGCCTGTATGGTCTTTCGATTGAATAGATGCTTGAGATGCTTGAATACTAGAGCATATACCAATCCCTTTAAATCTAGGTTCCTTTGGTTCAGGAGTTGAAAAATTTGGAGCGAAATCAGAATTCCACCACAAAATTCCAAGTGCCATTACATAAATCAAATAAGTAAAAATAAAATCACTATTTAAATGCCATGGTTTTGTAAGTACTAAATCTAAACTCGAATGCTTTATATTTTTCATAATAAACCGTTTTTAACTATTTAAATAATATTTTATTTTATTTGATGAAACAACTATCTACATGTATAAAAAAAACTACCTGTTAATTACTAATTTCCTAATACGTACATTATCCTCTACTACTATCCTTAAAGTATACGTTCCAGCAGAAAGCCTAGCTATAGAAATTCCTTTTTGTATTTCTGAACCATTCATTTCTATAACGAGCGTTCCCATTGCGTCAAAGATTTCTACATTATGAACCAATTTTTCCGAATCAATATAAACTATATCAGAAAATGCAGGATTAGGATAGACTGTCGCAATTTCAAGAGACGACTCAACATTCAACTCATTCGACGACAGTCTTGCACCACATACCCCTAGGGCTTTACAGTAACTTAGGTAATAAGGGGCTCCACCATAATTAACGCCAATACAAATACTTCCACCGCTGTAAGAATTCGTTAACGCAACGGAAGCTTTATAAGCACTTCCAACTGTTGGAGTGATGATAGCTTGTGAACCACTAAACCACCAAGCGTAACTTGTGGCATTCGCTCTTTGTAGTGCACCCAATTCATAAGTTACAATTGAGCTTTTAGAAGCGCAAGATGGTCCAGTGATTGGATCTAGGTCAACAGCTTTGACTGTTATAACAATAGACACTTCTGTTGATTTACCTAAATTATCTTTAGCAATAGCTTTTAAAGTGTACATTCCCGCAGGTAAGTTATTTAGAGTAGCATCTACTACATTAATATTCCACTCGTATGGACTAACTTTTTCTTGACGAATAAAAACTGAATTGATATATAAATCGACACTTGCAATTGTTCCATCAGCATCTGCAGCATTTACAACAACTATAAATTTTGCAGGAGCAGTAAATAAAGTTGACGGTATTGGTTTTTCAAAACTTACTACTGGTGCTTTATTTATTGGACTACAAGCCCCTTCCACTATTCCACATCCACATAACCCAGGCGCAATTTTATTTCCGTCAGAGGGACATAAATCAGTTTTATCAGAAACATAACCTACTGGTTTAGTACACGCTAGTAGTGTTACTAAAGAATTCCCCTTTCCATCGCCGTCTGCATCGGCATACCAAGTAAGTGGAGCAGTCACTGAAACAACTCTTGCCGCAGAAGTTGCTTTACAACCAGATGAATTTATTACTTCTACCGTATATGAACCAGAAGTAGTGGCAGTATAACCGACTGAAGTTCCAACTTGAACGGCTCCGTTAAACCATTTATATGAAGCCCCAGCAGAGGCTGTCAAGACTACATTTCCACCTTGACAAAAGGTAGTACCTCCATTTGCATTTATGGTCGCACTACAGGTAACTGGTTTACAATTTGCACTAAATACATTTTCGATAGCAGTATAGGCAGGCTTTTTAGTATAGTCGTTGTAAAAGAGTAATGCAGCTCCCTTTGTATAGTTGGAGAAATTTGGTATCCAAGAATATTTATCTGTAAATCCCCAAGGCAAAAAAGTTTTAACGATAGATGAATTAGAAAGTACAACTTTCATTATATTGGCATAAGAGGTAGCTTGTAGTTGGTATTTGGCAGCATCAAAAGGAACTGGAATACCCAAATCAACTTCTGTCATAGAAACTTGTAGCCCTAGAGCACCTAGTCGTTTGATGTTTTGATCATACTGAACTAAAAAAGCATTTCCAGACGTAGTTGCTATATCGTAACTAAAATGACATTGCAATCCAACACCATTTATTGGTGCTCCACGTTGCTTTAGTCGTTTTGCAAGTTCATATACCGCATTCGATTTTCCCCCCATATTTTCAGCACCATAATCGTTATAATATAACTTTGCAGTTGGGTCTACCTGATGCATCCATTTGAATGCAGAGTCTAAAACCTCTTCACCAATAACACGCATCCAAACAGATTCATCTGTTCTAAGGGCATTGCCGTTTCCATTCTGTACAAATTCATTGGCAACATCCCATTCTGTAATTTTACCTTTGTACCTTCCTGCAACAGTTGTGATATATCCTTTTAGATATTGTAACAAAGAAGCTTTTGTCCATGCTTTGTTTTTTACCCAATCAGGAAGGCCTTCATGCCAAAGAATGGTATGACCTCTCATCTTCATTCCATTTGCTTGAGCGAAAGCCAACAATCGATCAGGCCCATCAAAATTATAAGGTCCCGTTTCGGAAGGCTTTATTGAAAACATTTTCATTGCATTTTCGTTTACTACTATATTATATTCTTGCTTAAGAATATTCCCATACATAGGATCGTTGCGCAAAGCATCATCGCTGATTGCAGCACCAATATTAAGATTACAAGTAGTAGCCAAAGTACGTAATGTTTGAGCCTTCGTGTTTATCGATAGAAGTATCGATAATAAAATAAAGAATGCAATTTTATTATTTTTCATTTGTAGTTTAGTAAGTAAGTATAATTTATTTAAATAGAAAATTAGTTTTCCGCTATCGAATAATAACTAGTTTTTTAATAACGTTATTATTTTCCAAACCGATTCGTACCGTATAAGTACCTGCAGCTAGTTCTCCTATAGCTATTCCAGACGAAGTGGCACCACTCGTTATAACTTTAACGGTTACCCCCATCTCATCTTTAATCTCTACATTTTTTACTAATTCTGACGATTCAATAAAGACTAAATCGGAGGTAGAAGGATTTGGAAATAGTGTAGCTTTTTCTGTAGCTAAATTTTCTTCTACCGATAAATCATTCGAACCTAAACGTGCACCACAAACTCCTATTACTTTGCAATAGCTAACATAATAAGGGGCTACACTAAGATTTACCCCTACACAAATACTACCTCCCGTATAATTACTAGTAAGTACTACCGAAGTTTTGTAAGCGGCTCCTGCTTGTGGCGTTGTAGTAGCTTGCGAACCGCTAAACCACCATGAATAACTCGTTGCATTTACTCGGTAAGCCGCGCCCAATTCATACGATAACGTTGCATTTCTCCCAGCACAAGACACTCCAGAAATTGGTTCTGTAGTTACTATCACCACAGGTGAACTTACCTTAATAACAATAGACGATTCGCTAGTTTTACCAAGGTTGTCTGTAGCAATTGCTTTAAGGGTATAATTTCCAGCAGCAAGCGATGAGATCGCTAAATCGTTTACGCTGTAATTCCACTCATAAGGTGCTGATTTCTCTTGACGAATAAGGCTATTATTAATATACAAGTCTACACTAGCAACAGTACCGTCTGCATCCGATGCATTTATTACTACTTGTACTTTTGCGGGAGCCGTAAAAGAAGTAGTAGCCGTAGGACTTGCAAAACTAATACTTGGAGCCTTATTCACTGGAATAAAAATAACGCTTACAGAAGTCGAAGCTATTTTATTTCCATCGGTTGTCCTAACCGAAATCGTAGCAGTTCCAGAGGCTAGTGCTGTAATAAAACCCGATGCATTCACGGAAGCGACGCCAGTATTAGAACTGGAATAGGTTACGGTTTTATTTGTTGCGTTTGTAGGTGCAACACTAGTATTAAGTTGACTCGTTTCGCCAACGTTTAACGATAAAGCATTAGGGGCAACACTTACACTTATCACTGAAACCTGAGGTGGGCTAAAACTAAACGGTAAATTTCCATGTGTCAATGTTTCTGGTTTAAACACCCATTGACCAATTCCTGCTGGGCGATGTTGGGTAATCATTTTAGCCGTATAGGGAAGTGTTTTATTTAACCGACTATGCAAATGATTGTAAGCTATTTCAAAGGCTGCACCACCACCACCATTTGGCGGTTTAATTCCGTTTGCATCGGACAATCCAGCTTTTACTACTCCTCCGTTGACGTTAGAAGGAACCGCTACAGATCCTGTCATCCAGCTTCCATGTAATTCAAGAAAGTCGCCAATTCTTTCTTGCTCCAATGAAAATAAATCTACGCCTTGTTCGTGTGCCGTTTGTGCCGCATAAATCATTGAGTTTACGCCTAATTTTGTATGCCCCAAATCACGCGCCGTTTCCATACAAACGCCATTGATAGCAGCGCTTTTAAAAGAAGCTGGGATAGGACCGTCTGTAGTTTGATAGATATACGTTTTGACACGAACTTTCCAACGCGAAACAGCGTTGTTAAATTCAGCCCTATTACTTGTGAATACTGCCATGGCAATATGTGCTTCAATAGCAGATTGAATCCAGTTATTTCCAGGCATTGTTTCATCTTTTACATAAGGTAAAAATTTTGCTAACATACCTTCAAATCTTGATATATCAGCAGAGGCCCAACCTCCGCCGCCGCCAGCATTGCAATGACGAATTATTTCACCTGCATTACAATACCATGGTGCAGCCCAAGACACATTCAAACGTGCATTCGAACCTTCGTTTTTATTATACGTACTTGCCCACTCATTCAATATTTCTATTGACTTGGCTGCATAACGTCTGTCTTCGGAAATAAACCAAATTAACGCATGTGTATAAGCAGCCATGCCATCTTCCACAAATGTTTTACATTGAGGAACCGTATTGCCATTTTTGTCTTTATTATACGAACCACAATCCATAGAGCTGCTGGCATTAGGGCTATAGGTTAAGGAAGCATATTTGGAGGCTTTAAGTCCATCGTATGCTTGTTTCCATGGTTGTTCTCCATTTTTGACTTTAGTTTTAATAAATTCTAATTCTGATTTATTGTTGAGAATTCCGGGATGATTAAACGTCTGGCTATATCCGGGCGAAGCTGCTAGTACTAGCAAAGCTAAAAATCCAAAAATTATACTTTTGGAAAAGGGGAATACATAGTGTTTTTTTCTCATAATAACGATTAGTTAGGTTATATAAGAGTTAAACACACAACTAAAGAAGGAGGTAAACAAAAAATAGATTTTTTTTATAAAAAATGTAACCTTTCTACAACTACTCTGTATATCAAGCAGAAAAAACAACGAAACTACTCCCTAACGCAAAACTGTAACTCGTCTTAGTTCATTCGTTGAAAAACTTAACGAATATATTCCAATCGCTACAGGGCTTCCATTTTGATCGTTGCCGTCCCAATAGCAAGGCAAAGAACACTCTCTTACCAAAACACCTTGCTTATTCCTAATGGAAACCGTACCAGTACCTTCAATAAAAAATATATCCGATACTCCATCTCCGTTTGGACTAAATACATCCGAACATTTATCCGCTACGTGCACCGTTTTGTAATTATTAAAATCATAACCACAACCATTTATATCCGAAATATGTAAATCATAAATTCCAGCAGGTATGGACTGAGGCGTAAGCATCGAAAAAGAATACTGATCACCTCTAATTTTGTTTTTGAATTTTATAGCACTAAAAGGATAATTCGATTGATTGTTTATTTTTAACACTTGAACTGGAATTAAATCACAGGCATCACTAACTTCTATTTCTATATCCGATAACACAGGACAAGTAGAGGTGGTTACTTTATAGTTACCGGTGCGCAAAGAACTTCCTGCAAAAAAAGGGTGCGCTGATTTTATTGAAATAAAATAAGTACCCGAATCGGATAACGCAACACTACTTTTAGTATAGGTATTCGCGCTCGAAGATTGAATCAATACCGAATCTTTATAAAAATCATACGTAATACCAGTAAGGGCAGTATCTATAGGCGTGGAAAGCGTAAAACCGGTACCCAAAAAAGCTACTATATTGGTGTCGTTTGTGAAATTATTTTGAGGCATTGCCGTTAAGATTGAAGCATAACTTGGCAATGTAGTAAGCGGCAACAAATCTTCAAAAGTAAGATGGTTGTTATTTACTTTTAGCATGGTAAGCCCTGAAAACAAACTAAAATCAGGCAACACTTCTGCATTATAATTTGAAAGCTGAATACTTTTTAAATTAGGAAAAGAGCTGGTCAAAAAAGAAAAATCTTTAACTGTAGGGCCGTTTGCTATTTGCCTAAATAATATCATAGTTAACTGATTTTTTATAGGATCCAATTCTGAAAAATTAATCCATGGATTTCCTCGAAGATCTATCGAAGACAAACTGGTAAAGCCGGTAAAATCTGGGATATTCACAATGTTATTATTCACGGTTTGATAAAAATTTATATTTTTAAAATATTTAAGTTCTGAAACATTTGTAAATCCATAATACTGTAGTTGAAGTGTCCCTGTTTTTGAAGCGGCAGCAACAGTATCCAAAGACAAACTATCTAACGACATGTACGAACGATAGTCTGTATTGAGTGCCGTTCTTAGAATAGGGTCGGATATTAAAACGAATTGAGCACTCAATGAAGTAGCGCACAAAAGAACAATAACAAATCCCACTATTTTAGTTATAACTGATTTCATAGTCAACTTAATTAAACACTGTCAAATTAAACAAACACCTTTTTCCGTTTGAATAACGAACTTCAATTTTATACAACCCTGTCTCTACCAGTTGCCCTTCTTTATTCCTTCCATCCCACTCTTTCAACTCTCCAATTTTAAAAAACCTAATTTCTTGCATTTTTTTATCGTATAAAATTATTTCAGCAGACTCCTTTGAATCAAAAGAAAAAACATAAGCATCTTCAGAAGAGGGGTTAAATGTTTCTTTCTCCAAATTTATACAATTCATTTTAATCTCCTGAACTTCTTCGGTTACAATAATCTTCGGTTCATTCGTATTCGTTGTACCTTTATGTTTAGCGGATTCTAATTGATTCGAATGCTCTAAATTAGTAGTACTATTTGTTGATACGACTACTTTTTTCGATGAACTATTTTCCTCTTTTTTATTTTCAGAATCGGTATATATAGTTGGTACATCAATTAAAGCAATAGGCGACTTTTTTTCAACCGTAACGTCCAAAATTGAAGTAGATAAAACAGGTGTTTCTGTAGCGATAGCAACTACTTGAGTGTCATTCGCTATATTCGTTATAATATGTTCTTTTGAGACACCAAATTGATCATTATTGGTAAGTAATTCGTTCTTTTTATGTTGACTTACAAAATACAATCCAGTAGCCACAATAGCCACTATTACTGCTCCCCCAATCCATTTACCATTAGCTGTATTTTTAACGGTATTCGTTGATAAGTCGTTTTTTAATAATTGACGAATATCGTTCAACCCTGCTTCAATCATCAGATGGTGAATAGCCCGTTGTTTTTCTACCAATTCGAAAATAGCCGATTCTGAATTCATTCTATTTTCAAAATCAGTTTTTTCTTTCCCTGACATATTACCTTGAACATAACGCTCCGCTGCATCCAAAATATCGTTATTGCCTGTATTCATAAGGATACTCTATTTAATTTTTTATACAATACTGGATTTTCCTCCAGCATTTTTTCAAGTTTCTTTTTACACCGGTGTTTTTGTGTTTTCACTACATCGCCCGAGGCAAACCCTAATTTGAGGGCTACTTCCTGATAATCTAGTTCATCAAAAATCAACGCTTTTAATAATTCTTTACATTTATCGCCCAAACTTTCCAACAACTTCATCATCTCATTTTCCGAGTCTTTCATCTCTAAATGCCTTTCCACAGAAGGTTTTTCGGCATACAGCGCTTCCTCCGAATAATCGAAAGATTCCTGACGGTTTGTAACTCTTAGTTTATTTAAGTATAAATTTCGAGCTACTGTATATATAAATCCATCAATATTTGTATCCTCTTTCATTTTATTCAACTTCACCTCCCTGTAAAAAACGATAACCGCTTCTTGGAAAATATCCAATGCATCGTCCTCTCCTCCATTCATTTTTCGAATGAGACTTTTAACTTTTGGAAGCGTTCTTTTATACAAGGCATTTAATACGTGCTGATTTTTGCCTTCTTGTATAGAAACGATTATCTCTTTATCTGTTTCCATTCTCTTTTATTAAAACACATTAATCCTCTGCTTCGTAAACAACATCCTTCACTTTTTTGGCTAAAACAAGCCCTATTTCCCAAGAATTGTTATATAAATTATGTTGCTTCGCTCCGACTATCTGCCTATAACTACCTATTAAAGAGAGTTTCCAGTTATTTACGTCGGGAATACTAACGGAGAATTGCCCTATTGCTGAATTTAAATTATAAGAGGCAATCCCAATAGAAATAAGCGAATTTACCGACAAACTCAAGCTCCCTCCATAAACATTAGGGCGGTCCTTATAGAAAATAAAATGTCCTTGAGGCAACAATTCTATGGTGCGACTTAATGTTAGTGTACCTCCAATTCGAACTTCGTGAAAAGGTTTCTGAACAATCGAATCTTTTAAGGGCACTAAATCAGCCCCTATTAATTGATTATAACCATAAAAAACGTAATAGAACTTATGTCTAAAGAGCATATCTATACTTAAATCGGGGACTGTGGATTTATAGATTACACCAC
>JAYSUZ010000372.1:0-14271 GCA_043718845.1 Cytophagales bacterium | reverse complement strand
TGTAATGTTGAGGTGTATTGTTTGCCCTAGGCATATTTGTACGTTGTAGATAGGGTCGGGTTTTCCGAGTACCACTACGGTTCTGGTGGTGTATGATATTGCTGATATTCCATCATTTACTTCTTGTCGAACAGTATATGTGCCAGGCGTTGTATATGTATATATAGGGTTTTGAATATTCAACGGATCTTTTGGTGGTTTTGGGTATTCGAAATTATAAACGGGGGACGGAACAAGGCTAGGGGAGCAATTTGTAGCCGTAACGGTAAATGGAGCGCACCCACTGTCACTGTCTAATGTGAAGCAGGCGGGATAGGGCGGCTGTCCGTATGACGTAGATACGGTTGCCCAGAAAAGTAAGAAAAGGAATAGAATGTTTTTTTTCAATTCTAAAGTAGTGATTAGTATAGGTTAGACAACGTTAATTCTTAGCTCAATTTATTGATAATCCCCTTTATATCCAAACGCTCTTGTTCGCCTTTTAGCATATCTTTCAGCGTAAGATTTCCTGTTTCCATTTCTTCCGAACCGATAATCAGTACATAAGGGATTTTTTTGCGGTCGGCATAATCCATTTGTTTCTTCATTTTGGTGGTATCAGGATATATTTCACTGTTAATACCATTTTCACGCATTTGGTAAAGCAGCGGTAACGCATATCTTTTAGAAGCCTCGTCAAAATAGCAAATCAGCACTTTTGAGGAAACAGCATTTGTTTCAGGGAAAATACTAAGCTCTTCCATTACATCGTAAATTCGATCTATGCCAAAAGAAATACCTACGCCCGAAACGCCTGGCATTCCAAATACACCTGTTAGGTTGTCGTAACGGCCACCGCCACAAATACTGCCAATTTGTACGTCGTTGGCTTTTACTTCGAAAATAGCACCGGTGTAGTAACTTAGGCCACGGGCCAAGGTGAGGTCAAATTCAAGGTTGTTGTCCGTTAGTCCGAACGCTTCTGTATAGTCAAAAACGGCACTCATCTCCTCCAGTCCTTTTTGTCCTATTTCTGATCCAGAAAGAAATGATTTTAGGAATTCGAATTTAGCCTTGTTGTTGCCTTTAAACTCTAGTATTGGGAGCAGCGAAGCAATGGCAAGTTCGGTAAAGTTTTTTGTTTTCAATTCTTCCACCACTTTTTCTACGCCTATCTTGTCCAGCTTGTCGATAGCGACACATAGGTCTGTTTCGCAGCTGGGCATACCTATTTTTTCGGTTATCGCAGTGAGTAGTTTTCGGTTGTTTATTTTAATGGTAAAATTGTTAATACCGAGTTTTAGCAGTACTTCGTTGAGCATTAAAGCAATTTCTGCTTCACAAAGCAACGAGTCGGTGCCTACTACGTCAGCGTCGCATTGGTAAAATTCTCGGTAGCGGCCTCTTTGAGGGTTGTCTCCGCGCCAAACAGGTTGGATTTGGTAGCGTTTGAAAGGGAACACAAGGTCGTTTCGGTTCATGACTACAAAACGCGCAAAAGGCACGGTAAGGTCGTATCGAAGTCCTTTTTCAGCGATAGAAGTCGTTATTTTTTTGTAGCCTTGTTCGAAGTCGCTTAGGTTGATGCTTTTTGCAAAATCGCCCGAATTTAGGATTTTAAAAATCAGGCGGTCACCTTCTTCGCCGTATTTTCCCATCAGGACCGAAAGGTTTTCCATGGCAGGGGTTTCCAAAGGAAGAAAGCCGAATTTTTGAAATACGGTTTTAATAGTTTCGAAAATAAAATTTCTCCTGATCATTTTGTCAGGACCAAAATCACGTGTACCTTTTGGAATACTAGGTTTTGCAGAAGACATTTGTTTGTATAATAATTAATTGAGTGCAAAAGTAGGGAAAAAGATTAGAAAAATGGAGTAAAGAGACAAAGAAGTCGGGTCTATTGTCTCTTTTTTTAAGGAATTGCAGGTTGGATGTACTAAAAAATTATTTCCGCTTAAACCAATTCTCGAGTTTAATGCCTTCTAATCTTTCGAAATCTTTATTATTGATAGCATTAGAATTTTATTTCTTTATTTCTGAATTTCCTACTTGATTTTATGTCAGCAATTATTTCTTCTGCCGATTGGGTAGATGAAAATGCTCCAAATGATTTATAAAATAAAGAATCCTTCGTTTTTTTTCTTTTTTCAGAGATTTAGAAAGGTTCTCAATCAGTTCGATTTTAGTTAACGTACTTAATCCTTCAAATAATCTTGAATAGGAATTAACTATCTGTTTGTCTGTATAGCTCATCTGTTAAATTATATCTATTATCAATAATAATGAATTATTGATAATATTCCAAATTATAGCATGCATAAAGAATGTATAGTAGTTCGTATAAAATTCATTATCTTCCCTTAAATTCCATAAGATGAAAAAAATACTATTTATTATTTTACCCTTTTTTGTTTGGGCACAAGCTTTTTCGCAGGTAGAATTGTTGCAATCAGGTCCTATGGTTGGGTATACAACATCGGGCGTTTCAAAAATTTGGGTGCAAACAAAGAAAGAGGCGGTGGTGAAAATAAAGTATTATGAGAGAGGGTTTTCGGGTAGCGGTTTTTTCTTCACAAAGGAGTATGCTACAACCAAATCCGAAGGGTATGTCGCTCTGTTGCTTGCAGACAAGACGCTTCCTAGGAAAACGTATTTCTATGAATTGTATATCAATGCTGTAGCTGTGCCAAGGCCGTATCCACTTAGATTTAAAACGAGTGCTTTAGATACGGATGAATCGGATACTTTAAAAATAGCAATGGGTAGCTGTGTATATATAAACGACACCACGGTGGATAAGAAAGAAAACCTAAAAGGAGGAGGGTATGAAATTTATACGACTATAGCTGCTCAGCAACCGGATATGATGCTGTGGTTGGGCGATAATGTTTATTTTCGAAAAAGCGATTGGCAAAGTAAAGAAGGGATGATGTATCGGTATACACATACGCGTTCTCTGTTACAGATGCAACCGCTGCTGGGAGCTACGGAAAATATAGCGCTATGGGACGACCACGATTATGGGCCAAACGATTCGGATAAAGGCTTTAAAAATAAGAAAAGTTCGCAGGAGGTATTTAATCTTTTTTGGGCAAATCCTTCTTCTGGTTTTAGTGTAGG
Organism: Cytophagales bacterium; assembly: GCA_043718845.1. Classification (GTDB taxonomy): domain Bacteria; phylum Bacteroidota; class Bacteroidia; order Cytophagales; family Cytophagaceae; genus JANYCO01. The sequence goes on along the minus strand of JAYSUZ010000372.1, from coordinate 11,172 downwards.
AAAGTCAATTGCTACGACTTTTGTAAAGGGAGACGTACAGTTTTTTTTATTGGACGACCGCACGTTTCGTTCGCCAAAAGAAACCGACTCTGACGATAAAAAGGAATTGCTAGGGGAGGAGCAACTTAATTGGCTTTTGAAAGAACTAAAATCAAGCAAGGCTACGTTCAAGCTTGTGGCAATGGGCGGTCAAGTGTTGAATCCATTGAAAGTATTTGAAACGTATGCAAATTATAAAGAGGAATGGAAAAAATTATTGAGTCAATTAGAGCAATCGAAAATTTCTGGTGTTGTCTTTTTTTCTGGGGATAGACATTTTTCTGAAGTTATGAAAATGGAGCGGGGAAATAATTATCCATTGTATGAGTTTACCGTTTCGCCGTTGAATTCTACACCCTATACAGGCAGCAAAGAGCAAAATGAAATGCGGATTTCAGGTTCGCTTATTGCGCAGCGCAATTTTGCGACCTTAGAAGTTTTCGGGATAGGTAAAGATAGGACAATGCGGATGCAATATCGGAGTATAGAAGGTGTTTTACTCTATGAAAAAGTAATTAGAGCGGAGGAGTTGCGGTGAAAAACGGATGAACTATTTTATAAGTCAATACTTATTTCGCCTTTTGTAATATCAATACAAAATTTATTTTCTTTTAAAAAATTCAGGCCAATCACGCCGTCGTAGTCGGAAGTTATGCCATGGGCAATAAAATCATAAACTTGAACTTCGAAATTTGATTTGCTAATTCCTAAACATTCTAAAAGTTCAATATCGTAGGTTTCTACTACGATAATTCCATTAGAGGTTTCTATTTCTTGTTTTCCCTTGCTATTTTTTAGTTCGTAACCCGAAAAGTACAAGACATTACTGTCTATTGTGGTATGTGTGGCTGCTGTGTCAGGAGCAAGGCGAAATTTGTATTTTCCCTCAATAGTTGCATTTACAAAAATTACGTCTTCATCCGTCAAAAGGTCAAATTGAAAAATTTTCATAGTCGTCTTAATATTCCGATTTTACGATTCTGTTTTAGGTCGCCTGTATAGGCAATAGTGACCGTTGAAAAATTGGCAGTTTTGTCTCTCCCAATATAGCAAACCTCTTTTTTGTCTTTGCTGTGGTATAAAACAACTCCACCCAATATGGAAGTATTATGCATTTCGGGATTTCCTAAAAGTATCCATTCATTTGGATAGATTTTTTTTAGGTCATCAAAAGCGATATAATTATTGTCCATAATTGTTACTTTTAGAGTATCAATATACATTTTTTTAAACACATTTCTTTAAATATGTTTCTCCGCATGGTAAGAAGACCTTACTAATGGGCCAGATTCCACATAATTAAACCCTCTTTTCAGTCCTTCTTCTTTGTACTTTGCAAATTGTTCGGGATGAATGAACGAAGCTACCTCCAAGTGCATTTTTGTAGGTTGTAAATATTGACCAAGCGTAAGCACATCAAGACCGTTTTCCACTAAATCGTCCATGGCTTCGTATACTTCTTCTTCGGTCTCGCCCAAGCCTAGCATGATGCCTGATTTGGTACGTTTGCCAAATTCTTTTATTCTTTTTATTTCCTCTAAACTGCGTTCGTATTTTGCTTGAGGGCGTACCATTTTATAAAGACGTTTTACCGTTTCCATATTGTGCGAAACTACTTCTTGACCTCCGCTAATCATACGAATGAGCGCATCCCAGTTTCCTTTTACATCGGGAATCAAGGTTTCAATAGTCGTGGATGGGCTTGCATTTTTTACTTCTACTACCGTTTGGTACCAGATCTCGGCTCCACGGTCTTTTAACTCATCACGGTTCACAGAAGTGATGACCGCGTGTTTTACGTTCATTAATTTTATGGCTTCGGCGACTCTTTTTGGCTCGTCGGTATCGTATTCGTTTGGTTTTCCTGTGGCTACGGCGCAGAAAGAGCAACTGCGGGTACATACATTTCCCAATATCATAAAGGTGGCAGTACCAGCACCCCAGCATTCGCCCATGTTTGGGCAATTGCCGCTTTGGCAAATCGTATTTAATTTATGCTCGTCTACAATAGCGCGGACATTGGCATATTCTTTTCCAATAGGAAGTTTTACCCTAAGCCAGTCTGGTCTAGGGGTGCGTTGTTTATTTGATTCTGCAGGAATAATAGGCAATTCTATCATAATAGTACTTTTTTATTAAACGAGCTAAGAGCGCTTGATTAATTCTTCAACAAAAATAAACAAAAATTAAGTCAAAACAGACTTAATTTGTATGGTGTTTTACAGGAAACATTTCCAGCCATTTAGCTGCTTTTGCTTCTTCTGTAAAAAGTTTAGTAGGCGCTGCGGGCTTATTTATGGAGAGGAAGAAATTTGCCAATATTCGACTTAGAGGGCTGGATACTAAAATTGCATTAGCGTAGACATGTTTACTGCCTTCGGTTGCAAAGTATTCTCGCACGTCTTTGTTGTGAGAAGGCATGTTTCGTATGTCTGTAAGGACAGGGTAGGTTTTGTTATTCGCAAATTTAATGGCGTCGCTTATTATTTCTTTTGCAGCGTCAAGTGTTAAAATAGTGTCGGATTTGTAGTTTACAAAGAAATAATGGCCTCTAATTTCCATCCATACCCATTTATTTTCTTTTTTTTCTGTATACATAACTATAGCGGTTTAGTGGTATTAAAAATTTAAAATCTAGTAATAGAAAAATTTCATTACGAGCAAATGTATTGCTTTATTCTTTTCCTGCCAAAACAATTACAATTTCTCCTTTAATTTCTTTTCTTGTAGTGAACAGTGCAATTACTTCATCTATTGTACCATTAACGGTTTCTTCGTAAAGTTTTGACAGTTCTCGAGATACAGAGATACGTCTATCGCCGCCCACATATTCTTTAAATTGTTCAAGGGTTTTTAAAAGGCGCATCGGGGATTCATAAAAAATCATAGTGCGCGCTTCTATACTTAGTGCTTTAAATTTAGTTTGCCTTCCTTTTTTGGGAGGCAGAAAGCCTTCAAAAACAAAGCTGTCGCAAGGTAATCCGGATTTTACGAGAGCCGGTACAAATGCTGTTGGCCCAGGTAAGCATTCGATTTTTATTTCGTGACGAAGGCATTCCCTTACCAATAAGAAGCCGGGGTCAGAGATAGCCGGAGTGCCCGCATCGGAGATAAGCGCAAAGATTTCCCCTGCTTTTAAACGGCTAATAATGTTCGTTAAGATTTGATGTTCGTTGAAAGAGTGGTAACTCTGAAGTGGTTTTTTAATTTCCAGGTGACTAAGGAGTTTACCACTTACTCGAGTGTCTTCACATAGAATAACATTAGCTTCTTTTAATATTCGAATGGATCGTAACGTAATGTCTTCTAGATTCCCAATTGGAGTTGGTACAAGATAGAGTTGTGTAGGCGTATTGGTTGACATTTATAGTTTATTTTTTAATCAGCGCATCAATAGCAGCTGACATTTTAAGGTCTTTCGCTGTTATTTTATTTCCTTCGTCGTGTGTCGTTAATTCTATTGTTACTTTATTCCAAGTGTTTGTCCAAGTAGGATGGTGGTTTAGTTTTTCTGCCAAAAAAGCGACTTGCGTCATAAAGGCAAACGCTTCGCTAAAATTGTCAAATATAAATAGTCTCTTTAGTGTGTTGTTTTTCTCTGTCCACATGTTTTATAGTTTCTTTTTCAAATGGTCTATATCGTATTTTTTCAAGGCGTCTTTATTTCTATTCCAAGGCGCTTTCGTTCTAGAGCCCATATCAATCGCTACAAGTAGTGCAATGGTTACGAAGATACCAAATACGATGTAGAATATTTTTCTATTTCTAGGCATGTTTATTTAATTCGTTTTAGCTCGAAGTTTTCTTTTGGAGAGATGACAAGCGGCACTTTTTCTTCTATTACAGAGCTTGTATCCAGCCCAAAGGCGCTAGGTTCGGAAAGGCTTATTCCTTTCAGGAAGAAGTGTCCTTCCATAATCATTTGTTCTAATGGAGGTAAGGCATTGTCGTTGCTTAAATGTTTTTCAAGTACTACAAATTTAAAGTCTCCTATTATGTTTCTTTTGCTTAAGGAGGTGTATCTACTAGTGAAGTCGATTTCTTTATTTTTGACCATATCTTCCACTACTTTTCGGAAGTAAAGATTTATTTTCTGTTCTACCCGAAATCCTAATCTAAAATCAACTCTTACCAGATCGTTTGGAAGGATTACATCTACTTTGTATTCCATTGTATACGGTTCGTCAATTACATCAATATGTACGAACCAAAATACGTCTGCCCGTTTTGGTTGTTTGTTGAATATAGAATACATTATTTTTGATTCTATGTGTTTAGGATTGTCTGCACTGGTAAGGTATACGAGGTGTGTAGCGTATTTAGGGATAGACATGTCATGACTGAGTTCTATAAGCATATTATGATAATCTTCTAGCATTACAAACTCGGTGAGTCTGTTTTTGATTTTACGTGAAGCAAACCAAATCCACATTACAGTAATGATAGCTCCTCCAATGAGCAGTGTTACATAGCCACCGTGCAAGAATTTTTTAAGATTTGCAATAAGGAAGGACATTTCAATGATAAAGTAGAGGATGAAACAGCCTAATACCCATAGGAAAGATATATGTTTGACACTATAGAGATAAAAACATAATAGTAAGGTCGTCATAAGCATGGTGATACTTATGGCTAGGCCATAGGCGGCATCCATGTGGGAGGATTCTTTGAATATAAATACGATTAGTATACACCCTGTTAGCAACAGCCAGTTTACACTTGGGATGTAAATTTGACCTTTTAAAAGAGTTGGGTAACGTACTTTTACTTTTGGCCATAAATTAAGTCGTATCGCTTCATTTATTAATGTATATGATCCGCTAATGAGTGCTTGACTTGCTACTACCGCAGCTATGGTAGAAATGGCGATGCCTGGCCAAATAAACCATTCTGGTATTATTCCGAAAAAAGGGTTTTCGGTTAGTAGATTTCCTACTCTTCCAGATTGCAACAACCACGCACCTTGTCCAAAATAGTTGAGTAGTAAACACGTTTTAACGAAAATCCATGTAGTTCGAATATTTGGCCTTCCACAATGACCTAAGTCTGAATAAAGTGCTTCTGCCCCTGTGGTACACAAAAAAACGGCGCCTAGTAGCCAGAATCCAGAAGGGTAGTTTACGAGCATGTCGTAGGCATAGTAAGGGTTAATGGCTTTGAAAATATAGGGGTTTTCGATAATTTGATTTATTCCAAGAACTCCTAGCATAGAGAACCAAATAAACATAATAGGGCCAAAGCCATTTCCCATAAATTTAGTTCCGAAGCGTTGTACTAAAAATAATACAATGATGATCGAAATTACGATTGGAATAGTGTTGATTTCAGGGTATATTAGTCTTAGCCCTTCTACTGCAGAAGCAACGGAAATAGGGGGGGTAATAATGCCGTCTGCCAATAATGCGCTACCTCCAATAATGGCAGGCCAAATTAATTTCGGATGTCTTCTTCGTAATAAAGCGAAAAGCGAAAAAATGCCTCCTTCTCCTTTATTGTCAGCTCTTAAGGTCAGTACTACATATTTCAAAGTGGTCTGCAATGTCAGTGTCCAAAATACGCAAGATAAGCCGCCAAGGATAAGTATCTCCTCTATTTTTTCGCCACCAATGATTGCTTTCATTACGTACAGCGGTGAAGTGCCAATATCGCCAAAAATAATACCTAATGTGATGAGTAATCCAGCGGCACTAAGTTTGTGCACGTGGTGGTTCTTCTTTGCAGAAAGTTCAGACATTTTTTTTATTGATTCTTTTATTACCTTGGCAAGGTATAAAATAGATAGAATACTACAAAATGTTATTAGCTATTGGATATTACACAAGTAACGTGCTTACAAGCCCTACTAGCATAATTAGTTTACACAAATTACTAAGAAAATGAAAGTCTTTTTCGGTTGTAGCACTGTGTAATTTGACTAATAAGTATAGAAATAGAGGTAAAATAACAGCTGTAAAATAGAGGATTAGAGGTGTAGTGCAGTGCTCCATAAATAGAAAGCCGATGATAGCAAGGAAAATTATACTGCTACAGAAAATCAAATATTTAGTTTTTTGTATGCCCCAAACTATTGGTACAGTGGTACATCCATAAATAATATCGCCTTCCATATCTTCTAAGTCTTTAATTATTTCTCGAATAAGAGAGAGCATGAAGGCGAATAATGCGTAGGCTATCACCGTCTGAAGGTTAGAATTTGATAGAAAGGAGAGGTAGAAAATAGATATCCCTGAGAGTATGGATATAGTAAGGTTTCCAATTAGGAATTTTCGTTTCAAACTGTTGGAGTAATACCACATCAAGAATCCGGATATAAAAACGGTGCTAAAGATTTTCCAGTCTTGAAATAAGCTCAAGGCAATGGCAATACTATTTATTATAAAGTGAGCCAATAGCGCTACTCTTCTTGTGAATATTTTTCCAATAACAACTCTTTTTGGGTTATTTATCAGGTCGATTTTTATGTCATAATAATCGTTTATGATATATCCAGCTGCGGCAATAAGTAGCGTGGCAGCACACAGCAGAAGAAAATGAATGTCGGTAACGATGGTTTTCCAGTCTTCTTTTGGTCCTATTACAATTATTCTAATCGAAAGTTGGGCAAATAGAATAATTAAAAGATTGGGAAGCCTTATCAATTTAAAGAAAGCGCTCGTTGATTGCTGGATATGTAGTTTGTTCACAATGCTTTTTTTAGGTGCGACAAATGCGTTATAATTTAAGAAAGGGTATTCTTTTTTTCTGTACAACGCTCTTTATGAATAGGGGATAGTTTAATTGGGGAGGGTTTCATCAATTAACAATAATGTTTCGGTGTGGTGTTTCCCTATGCTATCGCCTCTTTTTTTTCCTAAACGTACGATGATTGTTTTTGTGTCAGGAATTACGATGATGTTTTGGCCAAGTATTCCTCGGGCATAAAAAATTTTATGTCCTTTGTAGTTTGGTAGTACCCACCATTGATAGCCATAGAAGTCAGCCTTTTTTAGATCAAGGTCTCCATCAGGAAGATTGTTTGGTTCGGTAGATCTAACGATGAAATCTACTGGTATAAGCTGTTTTTTGTTCACACGCCCACTGTCAAGATACAGCTTTCCGAATTTTGCAAAATCACGTGCGTTTGAATTGATACAACAATACGCTTTCTCGTTTCCATCTTTTTTGTCTAGACTCCATAGTGCATCATTTTCGCAACCCATAGGCTCCCATAGTTTTTCTTGTGCGTAGTCGCTTATTGTTTTTCCTGTAGCTTTCTCGAGGATGAATGCTAAAAGCTGCGTATCTCCACTTTTATATCGAAATATTTTTCCTGGTGCTTCGGCGGGCTGTAAAGGGAGGATTAATTGTTTTAAATCCGTACCATAATATGCTTCTGTAGTTGGCGAAAATGGGCTAGCATAGCCTTCCTCCCAATTAAGGCCTGAGCTCATGGTAAGCAGGTGTTTGATAGTTATGAGTCGCTTCCCTTGTTCGCAAAATTCAGGCAAATAATCGCAAATGGGTTGGTCTATATTTTTAATTAGTCCCTCTTGAAGTGCTATTCCTATAAGTGCACTTACGAAACTTTTGGACATTGAAAAGGAGTTCGAAAAAGAGTGTTCATTATAGCCGTCCCAATATTCCTCATATTGGATAGAATCGTCTTTTATTATTAAGACCGCTATTGTTTCTAGGTTCGTAAGTTCTTGCTTCAACGAAGAGGATAGTATCTTTTTGTTGTAGGATTTTGAAAAGAGCCAAGGAATAGGGGTGTTGCTTTTTTTAATGGCTCTGTTTTCGAATAGTTTGTAGTCGTCAATATTGGCGAAATTATACAACAGAGCTTTGTAAAAATAGGCTCTCCCACTAAATAAAACCCAGCTATTAAACAACACAATGGCTGTAATCAGGAATAGGCCTATATAGTAGAGGTATTTTTTCATAGGATTAGAAGTCATAACCTAAGGTGATGTATAATTGAGCTTTGGATAGGTAATTGTTTTGTAAGCCCCAGCCTAGATCCATCTTAATATAATAGCCAAGAAACATAGTGCGGAAGCCGCCTCCAAATCCGATTAGAAATGGGTTTAGATAATTTGTTACAGTAGCCTTAAAAGGGTATTGGGTTACCGTTTTACTATTGATAGTATTTTGAGTGGAAAGGTTTCCTGAATAGGCCGTTCCAATGTCGGTGAAACCTATCAGCTGTAAATTTCTAAAGAAATTAGAACTTACGGAACCTTTATATAAATACTTCACAATTGGAATACGCAGTTCCCCGTTTAGTAATAGATATTTTGATCCGAATTGGGAATTGTATTTAAACCCTCGAAGACTTGTTGCGTAACGCGCAAATAATATATCGCTGTTATTTACGCCAGGGTCTAATGCTAGAGGGTTTTGCGTCTGAGCATTGGTGTTGGAATAAAATTCTCTGTTGGATAAAAGCCAGTTGTCCATTCCTCCGAGTAGGAAATTTTTGGGTGCATTCCCAAAATAATAGCCATAGGAAATTCTTGTAGCAAATACGAGTTCTTTGTGGATTGGAATGTATTTTCTGAAATCCATTCCAAATAATCCGAAGTCTTGTTGTTTGCTTTGGTTGGATTTTGAAAATTCTAAGGATATTTTAAATCGAGTTCCTTTCAACATATTTATTCCTGTAACCAAGGAATTGTCAAATACGTATTCTCCTCGGATAGATTCATAGCTTGCTATTTGGTCTTTCTGAGCAATAGTAGAGATGTAGGTTGTTTCGCGAAAAGTTGTAGTGGTTAAGTAGGGCGTTATACTTAAGCGTTGAGTAACCGATAGTGGGTAGGATACCGTAGCGCCAAAAGTATTTAATATATACCGTTGGCTTATCGAATAGTCGTTGCTAGGATTCAGCGATTGGCGTTCAAATCTTGTTTTGAAGTCGAACCTTCTTTTTACATAACGGTATTCGCAAAACAGCTTACTGCTTCGGAAGTCGAAGGCAATAAATCCACCAGCGTCAATTCTGTGATTGCCCATCAGGTCGGACATGCCGCCTTCTAAGGACATTCCTAGTCCTCTGATAGGGTCAATCATCAACGTAGAAACTACTTTGTCTGCACTAAATGGATTTTGATATTTTTTAGGTCCTGAAAAGCGTAAAGGATTTCTTTGTACCGCATTTGTGGGCTTTGAGGTTGAAGAATCCAGCGTAGTTTTTTTTACTTCCGATTCAAATATTAAATTTTCAAAAGGAAGTTCATCGTTTGCATTAAAATTAAAATTGACGGTGTCGGACTCTACGGAATTCTCTTGTTTTTTGAAAGGGTTGTCTTGGGTTACTCTTTCTGCCGTAGAGGTTGCATAGCGCGTCGAATTCCAATTGCCTTTTTTCAAGTGAATTGTTTCTTTTCCATTATGAATACAAATGAAACTTAAGAGTGGCTTGTTGTAGGAAAAAGAAAAATTGGAGATGTCAAGTTGAATGTTGCTTAGTTGAGAGAAAGAGTTGCCGTCTGTGTTTAATTTGTTTAGCGTAGTAATGCCCTTCTCGTTATTCAAAAAGTAGATAAGATTACTATCCCCCAATACGGGCATATAGCTACTGCCCTTTGAGGTAAGTCGGGTTAGGTTATTTTTTGTAGCGGTAGAATATTCAAATAAGTTGTATTGGTTGAATAGGTTAGGAAGCTCTTTGTCGCTGTTTAGTGTGTCGCTAGTTCTATTTGAACTGAATATAATAGCGTTTGTGTTTGTATAAATAGGGGTCAAGTCGTCGTAAGCGTCGTTCGTGATTTGAGTCGTGGTGTTTGTTTTGCTGTTGTAATTAAAAATATCGGTTTGCCCTGTTTTGTCGGCACTTAATAACAGTTGATTTTCATCTGGTGCATAAGAAATAGAATAGATTTGGCGATAATCAGGAAGCTTTCGTTTATAGGTTTTTCTGTTTTTTAGGTCGAAATTTTTCAGGTATAAGTTGTCGCGTTTTCGAATGATGGCGGTTAACGTGAAGTCGTTTTGCCAAGTAGAAGCAGGAAGCGAAAAGTCTATCGCTTGGTCTACTCTTTTATAGCCTCCTTTTGCAACTGTTTGTTTTTTGCCAGTTTGCACGGTTAAGATTTTGAGTTTGTAACGCCCTCTATTGTTTTGTACGTAGCTGATCAGCGATCCGTCCTTGTTCATTTTTAAAGAATACAATCGGACGTTTTTTTTGCCTTTAACTAATTTTGTAGAGTCGGTCAAATTAGAAAATGATTTATTGTTTGAACTGTTAATATTTTTGTAGTAGCTCTCCCAGTTTTTCAAAAAATCGCTGTAGGATATACCAAGACTGCTTTCTATACTTTGTCTTTCATTTCGAAAAGCCCGAGTAAGTGTCAAGATTCCTGAGATATTGTTTTCTCCGTATTCTTCGCTTATGAAATTCCAAATGGATTGCCCTATAAGTTTTGCGTCCTCATTGGCGTAATTTGCTGGATTTTTGATTTTCCCATAAATGGATTTGTCCCGCATAAAGTTGTCCATTTCTTGACTCCAGCCTTCTGACAGATAGGCCGATGCGCCATTTATATACCACTCTGGGAGGTTTAGGAGGTAAGAGCTTCGTACTACGTCTTTGATACTTCCTCCATACATTATAGTGTTGATCAGCGTGTAGGAAATACCATAGCGGATATCTTTGATTAATTGGGTTTGAGTGCCTTTGAAAGCAATTTCTATTTTGGTCTTTACTAATACCGTTTGTCCTCCAATCATTATTTCTTGATTAGCAAGGCCTATATTACTTTGAATTTTATCGGAAACGGTAGTGTAGAGGATTATTTTAACTTTTTCGTCGGGCATGTACCCTATGAGATTCGTTATTCGAGGGAAACTTTCTTCGGCATAGGTGCCCGCCTTAATGGCCAAATCGGAGGAGTTGCCATAATAGTAGATTTCAAAATTTGTGGTGGAGATGTATTTCCAATCAAAATTTTTGTATTGCACTCTGTTTTTACCAAATGTCTCCTGCGACGATTGAGCGAAGGCGTTCAGACAAAGTGCGCATGCAGTGAAGAATAAAATGTATTTCCGAAAAGTTGCCGACATGATTAAATTTTAGAAGGTGAATATAAGGAGAAAAAACGTTCTATATTGACATCTTTGTCCAATTGTTTATCTCTAAGTAGTAGATCGGCA
>JAYSUZ010000371.1:0-14276 GCA_043718845.1 Cytophagales bacterium | reverse complement strand
TATAATTTCCTTATTTCAGAAGGTGGATTTTGAAAATCATCGTCTATGATGACCGAATAATCTCCTTTCGCAGCGTTTAAGCCACATAATACGGCGTTGTGTTCGCCAAAATTTTTTCGGAACGTAATAAACGTAATCGTAGAATTATAATACGCCAACCACTCGCATACATGTTCGCTATCGTCTATACTACCATCGTTTACAAGAATGATTTCGTGAGGAACATCAGCGAGTTCAGCCGTCAGCGTTTCTACCAGCTTAGCAATGCTAAGCGCCCCGTTGTATACTGGTATTATTACTGATAATTTCACCTCATCCCTCTTCATAAGCGTATTCGTAACTGTAACTTGCACAATATAAGCATTGTTAGTTAAAATAGGTATTTAATATTCATTATTTTCATAATTATTATTAAAACATTCACATTTTAACTTAATTATTAATTTAATTTACTTACTATAATTATATTAATTAATTAAATAAAACAATTGCATCTGTTGTTTTATTACGTAAAATACGTATTAAAAGTTATTAAATTACGGAGAATACAACCAAAGAGCGGAAACGGGTCTATCTAAAGCATCAAAATAATTCATTTCTAGTTTTAAATATCATTTGGGTGATAGTAAATACAAACTAAATAAAGCATACCTTAGCTACAGCTAAATTGACAAGATAAATATAGTGAATAGTAAAAATTGTTTTTATTAATACAAATAAAATACATAATAATCTGATGGTAAATACAATAATATTTTTTTTATTAAAACGAAGGACTCTTAATTTATTAAACACCCTCAGCTTTTTGGTAGGGCTACTTTGTGTCTATTTTATCATTATCTGCGCTCCGGTAAACGTAGATTCCGCTTACTATTTATCTACTTCCAAGTTAATTGCCCAAGGGCTAGTTCCTATTAAAGATATTCAAATGTTTTATACTCCCGTAACCTTCTATATTCTATCGCTTCCTTATATAATTACAACCAACCCAGGCTATGAAATCATGTTAGGATTTATGATTTTAATTAAAATAGGAGGGGCATTGATTTTATATAAAATAACCGCCTTATGGCTACAAAACAAACAACTTATTTTATTCATTTCTTTAAACTTCTTCCTATCTACCATGCTCTATGAGGGGCAAGCGGTTCTGCTTGAAAGTTTTGTCGTTTTTTTCCAACTTCTCAGTATTTATTTCATCTTAAAGTCCGATCGCCCCCTACCCCTTTTTTTTTCTGGTGTGACACTTGCCTTGGCTGTTTTATCAAAACAGTACGGGCTCTTTATACTACCCGCACTACTCGTCTATATCATTGCCTCCAAAAACACCGCTAAATCAAAAATTTCACAAGGGTTGCTTCTATTGTCCGGCTTTGGTTTAATTATCATCCTATTTACACTATACTATTCTTTAATAGGTGTAGAAATGAACGAATTAGTATCCTCTTTATCAGGAAGAAGCTACGGGTTGAAATCTATTTCTAGCTTTATTAATGGCATCGTAAATATGCTCTTCAGAAATGGGTTACTTATTCTTTTTATCCCTTTTATGATTATTGCCAACAAGTACATCATAAAAGACCGCCGTTTTCTATTGATCGTAATGGCACTAGGCGCTTCTTTTTCGCCGCTCTATTTTCAATATTTCGGGCATTATTTCTTACACATACTTCCTTATATATACCTCCTTATAACGTACATTTTCAGCATGTTCTTCGAATCTAAAAACTCCTATCCTCGTTATATACTGGTATTCTTATTTATTCCCGTCGTCTATTGTTTTGTGTTAACCTTAAGCAAAAGTGTTAAGGAAAATATTATTTCTATTAACGGCAAAGAAAAAGAAAAACAGTATTCGACAGCAAAATTAATATCAGAAAGTATCGGTACTAAAAAAAACATATTCAGCCATCGTTCCTTTATATGGCCATATCTTTGCAATTTTGAAGTAATAAATGCTAAAAGAGTAGGGTACGCACTTCCAGGACTTAATTATATAGAAAATAACCAATTCAGCAATTCCTTTCTTTCTAAGAACGAATATTTTTCTTTTATTAGAAATGCTAACTACATACTGGTAACGACTAAAGGCAGCCCTTACCTAGAAGAAAACAATCTCTTAATCGACCACAAAAAAATAAACGTTATAGGAACCGAAGAGATTTGGAAAAAGAATAACTAACGATTTTGATTTCAGTAATATTGAAATCAAAATCCACCTCTCTAACCTACCTAAACCTCCCTAAAAAATCCAAATAAGCCCCTCTAACCCCGTCTTCCAACTCAATACTGTACTTCCAACCCAGTCTATTGATTCGACTTACGTCTAATAATTTTCGGGGCGTGCCGTCGGGCTTCGAACTGTCAAATTTCAATTCGCCTTCAAAACCGACTACTTTTTTTACTAGAAGTGCCAAATTGGAGATGGTGATATCCTCTCCGCATCCAACATTCACAAGGCCTGCCTCGTTATAGTTGGCCATCAGAAAATAACTCGCATCGGCCAGATCGTCTACGTGTAGAAACTCTCGCATCGGCTTGCCTGTCCCCCATAACTCTACAAAAGGGGCATGTGCTACTTTTGCCTCATGAAATTTCCGTATCAATCCCGGCAAAACATGGGAGTTGTTTAGATCGTAATTGTCGTTTGGCCCATATAAATTAGTGGGCATACAAGAGATGAAGTTACATTCGTATTGAGCCCTGTAGGCGTCACACATTTTTATACCTGCTATTTTAGCTAATGCGTAGGGCTCGTTGGTTTGCTCCAACTCTCCTGTAAGCAGATACTCTTCCTTCAATGGCTGGGGCGCCATTTTGGGATAAATACAGGAAGACCCTGTAAAAAGTAATTTTTTTACGTGGTGTACATAAGAGGCATGGATAACATTGGCCTCTATCATAATATTGTCGTAGATAAAATCGGCCCGAAACGTATTGTTGGCCTGTATCCCTCCTACTTTACCTGCTACCAGAAAAACATATTCGGGTTTTTCTTTCTCAAAGAAATCATTGACTTGTTGTTGGTTGCGCAGGTCAAGTTCGGAGGAGGTTTGGAGTACAAAGTTGGTATACCCTTCTTTTATTAACCGTCTATGAATAGCCGATCCAACCATTCCTTTGTGTCCTGCAATATATATTTTACTGTGCTTTTTCATTTAGTTGTATTTTTACTCAACATTACGTTGATATTAATATCGTTTAGTTGGATTTCGTTTATTATGAAAACAAGAGAGTACTTTTAGTGTCGTTTGTGTTTCGTTTATTGAAAAATAAATCGAATAGGGAAAGTTCTTTATTTTCAGAACTCTGACATTTTTGTAACACACTCTAAAAAAAGGATTAATTTCCAACGTCATATAGGTATCCTTTAGAGCAGTTATAAAAGACAATGGCGCATCTGCACTGTATAAGGCGTAATAATCAATCGCATTTTCTATCTCTTTCTGTGCCCTAGGCGAAACGATTAACTTATAAGCCATATTTTTTATTGAGCTGGCGTATAGATTCTTCCGCAGAGAGTGCTGTATTATCTTCTTCTTGTAACCGAGCATCCAACACCGCTTTCATCTCCATAGAGAGCCCGTAATCACCTTGATCCTCTTCTACTATAATGGTTATAGGCTTGGACTTAAACGTAGCTTTAATAGCGTCTAAGATATCCGACGTTACTTCCTGTGCTGATGTTAAATGATAGGTTGTATACATAATCTTTATTTATTTAACAGTTTGCAACTTTTTGTTAGAAGACCTCTCACCCTGCCTTGGTTAGGAGTATAAACAACACAATGTATGCTCCAATGCGTCTACTAACTTCACTTATGCAATATACGCAAACTATTACTATGTTTTCCTCAAAATTCACCAAAAAATAAGCGCAAGTAGCGCGCTGCTCTTTCAGCGTTTTTTCTAATTGCCCAAAAATTTCCTCCACCAATATTGAAACGCTACAATACTCCATACTGCTCCTTGATCATAATACTGCCCGTCGAGTATCGTGTTCTTAAACTTCTCTATTTCAATAGGATCAAAGATGCCCTGTGCCTTAATAAAGTCTTTATCCAACAGCTCTATAATCAAACTTCTAAGTTCCTTTTTATAAAATTTCATTAACGGAACTTCAAATCCTTTTTTAGGTCTATCGTACAGCTCTTGGGGCAGCAACTCTTGGAACGTTTCCCGCACCAATTTCTTTTTTAACTGGTCGTCGATTTTATATTCTACAGGCAAGCTAAACGCAAAATCTACTAGCCTATGGTCCAGAAATGGCTCTCTTACTTCTAGCCCATTCGCCATCGACATCATATCGACTTTGAAAAGCATATCGCCAGGCAACACCATCTTCACATCCGACAACAATACCTCATTCAAACTACCGGGGTTGGTCAACGAATTGGTGCAATTGGATTTTCTATTTTTATAGTGCGCCATATCAATCTTTGCAAGAAAATCAGACGCAAATAATTTTGTTACCGTCTTTTCAGACATCACCGTGCTCCATCGCCAGTACCGTTCATTTGGCGTCATACGCGCCCCTTCTGCAAAACGATGAAATTGGCGAATTTTATTACTAAAAAACCCACTTCTACTTTTAGGCAATTGCTCCAGCACGGGATAAAACGTCTTTAACAACTCCGACTTCCAGCCTCCTTGCCGAAGCTTATATTCCCCATAATATTTGTTGTACCCCGCAAAAATTTCATCTGCCCCATCGCCCGACAACGCTACTTTCACTTTCCCTGCGGTGCGTTTGCTCAATATATAAAACGGCAACGCCGAAGAGTCGGCAAAGGGTTCGTCCAAATAATCCAGCACTTCAAAAATATGTTCGTGTAAATCTTGGTTGGTAAGTGAAAACACCGTGTGGTTGGTATCAAATTTTTTTGCCACCATATTGGCATACTTTGTTTCGTCGAAAAATGGCTCGTCTTTAAACCCCACAGAAAACGTATTCAAATACTTGGTATGCCTACTCGCCAAGGCTACAATGGCAGAAGAGTCTGTCCCTCCGCTTAGAAATGCGCCAAGTGGCACATCGGAAATCAACCTCCGTTGAACGGAGTCTTCCAGCAGTGCTAGCAATTTATCTTTCGCCCCTTCAAACGAAATTATTCGGTCTATTTCCTTCTCTGAATAAGGGATTTCATAATATTTTTCCTGTACAAACTGCCGCCCTTTTATATAAATATATTCCCCAGGCTGCAGCCGATAAATATTTTTAAAAATCGAATGTTCTTTTGGCACATAGTTTAGTTGCAGGTATTGAAACAACGAAACTTCGTCCAGTTCTTTAGGAATATTATAGGCAAGCAAGGATTTCATTTCCGACGAAAAAACAAACTTATCTTCGTCTTTGTAGAACAGCAAAGGCTTTACACCCATACGGTCGCGGGCTATGAACAACGATTGTTCTTCTTTGTCGTATACCGCAAACGCAAAAAAGCCCAACATACGTTCAAGGCATTTTTCTTTTTCTAATATATAATACTGCAACAAAACCTCTGTATCCGATTCTGTTTGGAATACAATTCCTTTGTCAACAAGTTCTTGTTTTAATTCTTTATAGTTGAAAATCTCTCCATTAAAAACAATCACATAGCGCTTGGATTCGCTGTAGATGGGTTGGTTTGAGGTATAGCCCGTATCGATAATAGAAAGGCGTCGGTGCCCAAGACCGATGGTATCGTCTAAAAAATAACCTCTAGCATCCGGCCCTCGACGCGCCAATTTATCAATCGCTTTTGACAGATTAATCATGTAGAAACTCCCTACTTGATTAAAGGCATATATTCCCGTAATTCCACACATGAAGAAAAGACAACGTTTAGAAGGTGTATTTTATATTTAATATATTTAGCAGTAGCTTATTATAACTATATTAAATACAAATTTGCACTAAAAAATCGCCGTCTTTGTCTTTAGTTATCAACAGCCGCTAACCTACTGATTCTTAATTGGGAATAATCAAGCCTTTCATGGTAAGGATAGTAGTACCGGGCATGGTATTGGCCATAATAATTATGTTTTTAGTAAAAGCATCCGATTTACCTTCTATCTTAAACCCTCCTTTTATGATTGCTGATTTACCGGGCTGAATAGCTGTTTTTGGCCAATTTGCCAACGTACAATCGCACGATGTTTTGACATCCGAAATCACTAGCGGCTCTGACCCGTCGTTTGAGAACTTAAAATCAACCCAAAGGGTGTCGGTGCCTGATTTTATAACCCCAAAATCGTGTGTTTCTTTCTCAAATTTAAAATTTTGAGCAAATCCAGTTGTCAAACCGGCAACTAAAGCGCATAAGGCGGTGGCGAAGATTATTTTTTTCATTTTTAAGATTGTTTGAAAAAAGGATTTCAAATTTTGTACCAAAGTTCATTATTTATTTTCAGAGATGAACTCTCAAATAGTGATTTTAACTGTTTCAACTCCGTTTTAGAATCCGGACTTTTGTTTCTTGGCTTGACCGTTTGTACATTAACCCAACAGGAGTCCTTTTTTGCTTACCTAGTAAGTGTCGGGATTTTCAAATGAAATAAGAATATTGCTTATTGTCAAATAGTTATACCTTTTTTCAATGTCCATAGGATTTTGCAAACAAATAAGAGATTAGGTCCAAAAGGGAACATAAGAGGCAAATTTTTTAGATGCACTTTCTGGGTCTGACGATTTAATTAAACCCTTCTCTAAAGTGTCAGCAATTATTTTGGAGGCAAATGAAACATTGTTTCTTGCAATATTAAAACGCTTACGAATAGATTGATTATTTACCAGTTGATTATTCACGTAATGTAAGCAAGTATGTTGATAGCATGCTCTTATTCTATCGTCATTATTCATGCGGGTCAATGGAGTTGGAGCGTACATTATCACCCTTGTATAATCATCTCCTCTTATAAATTTTGGTGCAGGTAACTGAAAAATTTCTATTGATTCAATAGCTCGATCGATTCCACTTCCGCGTTCTTCGCAAATATTCAAGCGTCTCATTAGGGATGCTAAATTTTCATTTCTTGATTTTGGTGCAGTATCAATAAAGCGATTAGTGTCAACCAGTGGAACACCTGGATTTGTGATTTCAATCCGGTCTGAAAAAATTTCAATCATAACACCAGAACCCGTCACTGCAAAATCTTGGTGAATTAAAGCATTCGCAACAAATTCACGGATTGCTTTTTCTGGATATACTTTTACTTTTTTTCGTAATGCATTTTCAATTATTTCATTGGACGGTAATTGATCCATTATATAATTAACTAAACCTTCGAAACCAGATGCGTAACCTCTACCTCCTTCATGTTCTTTCAAGGCATTTATTCTGCTAGTTTCTTTATATACGACTACTCTAATTGCTTTTCTTTTTAAATCTTTAAAATTCTTAACATCCTTGGAAAATAGTATTGCGCCTAAATTCAAAATATCCCAGCCATTCTGCGTTTTTTTAATTAAATCTTCGGTCGCTAAGGTTTGTAATATGTTCAACTTGGTGTCAGGCAGACGCTTTTCTTGTAGAGTAAAGTAGCTGTCGTAATCCAAAAGTTTTAAGACGTCATCATCGTTAACATTTTTCATTGCAGTCTGCACTTCAAAATCAAACCCTGTAGAAATTGCAATTAATTGTTTTACTTCATGTCGAGAAAGTTTAACCGTTTGACCTGCACTTCTTTTGTAGCTATCGAAAATATCACTACCTCTTAAATGTACTGGCTTGTCAGTATGTTCAGGAATATGAATAAACAAAACAGCATTACCTTTATAGTCGGCAACGAAATGTTCAATACCAATAGGTTGAGCTAAATTATTTCTGGCGATGTTGCCTAATTTCTGAACAATACCATCCATTTCCGATTTATCTAAAGAATTTGAAGTCCCGTCATTGTTGATGCCATAAGCTAAATAGCCACCATTAGGGTAATTTGCAAACGCTGATAAATGATGAGATAAACGTTCACTTTTATCAGATAAGCCACTTTTCCAGTCAATCTCATTCAGTTCTTGCGGAACAGGATAAAGACTTTTATTTAATAATTGTATGGCTATTTCTACCCAATGATCCATTTTGCAAGTTTACATTTTATTTGTTATTACTTTGTAGCTATTATAACATCGTCGTGCTTTTTCAAATTAATTGTTACTGATTTTACCTTTCCTGTAGAAGTCTTATGTAGCTTAATCCCTGCTATGCGTGCCGTAATCGCTGCGTTTAGTTTATAGTCAAATATACGTATTATATTACTACCAATTTACAACCCCTGTTTTTTTATGTCAACTCACCTCCTATAAACCACCATTTCATCTTCTCCGATTTTATCTACGCTCAACAGTTTGCCTCGTACATAGGGCGCTTCAACGCCCGCGCCAAATTCTTGTTTGCTACGAAATATTCTAGCCTCGTCCCAAAGACCTTTTTTGATAAAGGAGTTCAGAAGCACCGCGCCGCCTTCTACGATAACGGATTGAATTTTCCGTTCGTACATATCGTCCATGATATTTTTTATCAAATCTTCCACAGGGTCTAGCTTTACAAACTCCACTAGATTTTTCACTTCTTGTCGTTTGTAATTATAACAAATAGTAGTCTGTGTTCCGTCGAAGAGGTGCGCGCCTTCGGGCACTTGCAAATTTTTATCTATTAAAATTCGCGTAGGATTCCGGCCTGTCCAATTGCGTACATTCAGTTGTGGGTTATCATAAAGTGCGGTATTGGTACCTATCATTATAGCGTCTTCTTCCGTACGCCATTTGTGTACTAACTTCCTAGAGAGTTCGCCGCTTATCCATTTGGAATCGTAATTTTCTCGGGCTATAAACCCATCGCTGGTTTCTGCCCATTTCAGCAAAATATAGGGTCTTTTTTTCTCAATAAACGAAAAAAAACGTTTGTTGAGTTCGGCACCATGCGCTTCCAAAACACCCACTTCTACATCCTTCCCTCCTGCTATCAACTTCGCTATCCCTTCGCCGGCTACAAGCGGATTGGGGTCTATGGTAGAAATAACAACTCTTTTGATTGGGTACATTAGAATTAAGTCTGCGCAAGGAGGCGTTTTTCCAAAATGCGAACAAGGCTCTAAGGTTACATATAACGTAGCCCCTTCTAGTTGGGCTTTATCTTCTACGGCATTAATTGCATTCACTTCGGCGTGAGGACCACCATATTTTTCATGCCACCCTTCGGCTATTACATGACCATCTTTGACAATAACACACCCAACCATAGGGTTCGGACTTACATGCCCCCTTCCGAGCGCTGCAATTTCCAATGCCCGTAGCATAAATAGTTCATCAATATTCGTACTGTTCATTCCCTATCAAGTTGTTTAGTAGACACTAACGAAAATATCCTAGCGGAGTTCTTCTGATGTAAGTTTTAGTCCAAAATAAAAGTTTCCCCTTTTTCAGGAATCTCACAACGTTCAAAGCCATTTTCGTGCAACTTCGCTTTAAAGTCGATCATACTTTGGTGCTCGCCGTGTACGAGAAATATATTTTTTAACGTACTTTTATCCTGTTGCCCCACAAAATCCAATAAATCTTCTTGTCCTGCATGACCGCTGTATATATCCGTACGTTCTATATGTGCGGCTACTGGAATATCCTTCCCTCCCATACGCAAGTACCTTCCTCCGTTCATAAGTTTATGCCCAGGCGTACCTTCCGCCGAATAACCGATCATCAGGAACGTACAATACGGATTGTGTATATTTTTCTTTACATGCATTTCCATCCGACCACCCGTAAGCATGCCTGATGCAGAGATAATAACGCAGGGTTCATAATAATTGGTGATGGCTTTACTTTCTTTGTAGTTTGCAACATAGACCAAATTATCAAAATCAAACAGCGTATTGTGTTTGGCATAAATAGCTTTGGCCTCGTCGTTTAGCAGTGCATGAAATTCTTCGTATATCCTCGAACTTACTTCTGCCATTGGGCTGTCTGTAAATATTTTTATTTTAGGCAATCTTCCTTGTAAGAAAAGTTTGTGAAGGGTATAGATAATAGACTGCGTGCGCCCCACACTGAAGGCTGGAATAATAAGCCTTCCGGCTCTTTCTACACAAGCCTCTCGCACTATTCGTTCTATCACATCTTCAGGGTTTCCTTTTTCCTGATGACTTCTGTTCCCATAAGTAGTTTCACAAATCAAGTAATCGGCTTTGGGAGCTGGAGATGGGTCGGGCAACAGAGGATAATTTTTTCTTCCTAAGTCGCCGGAGAACAGTATTTTTTTAAGCACGCCATCATCTTCTATTTCTATCAAGATATTCCCTGCGCCCAACAGGTGTCCGGTAGGAATAAAGGTAACCCAAATTTTATCGTGTATCGCAAAACGTTTATTGAAGGCAATGGTCACAAAGCGGTTCATCGTTTCTTCTACTTCTTGAAAGGACAGCACTTCAATTTCTTCTTCTCGATGTGCATAGCGGTACGCTCGATTTACCAAGCGCTTCAGCCTTTTGGAAGTAAGCGAGGCATTATCGTTGAGCAGCAATTGAGCCAAGCCGAAGGTAGGAGGCGTACAAAGTACTTGTCCGTTATACCCGGCTTTAAGCAATTGTGGCAACCGTCCGGTATGGTCTACATGAGCGTGCGTGAGTAGTACCAGATTTATATCTCGGGCATCAAAAGGAAAGTCGGCTTGACTATCGGCTCCTTTAGCCATATCTGCACCACAGTCAATGAGCATTTTATACCCTTCTTTTGACTCCAACATATACATGCTACCAGAGACTTGTCTCGCAGCACCCCAAAAACTTAGCTTCATTCTTTAGTAAAAAACGTTTATTTATAATAACTTTCCTCAAGATTACGAAAACAATTGACAATGCATACGAAGATTGCCATTTTTTGTTCGGGCTCCGGCTCCAATGCTCAAAAAATAATTGAATATTTCCAAGACAACGACGCTATTGAAGTGGCGGTATTGATGGCAAACAAGCCGGATGCTTTTGCGCTAGAACGTGCCAAAAAATTCGATATTCCTACGTGGGTATTCAACAGAGACGACTTTTATAATACAACACTCGTAGTGGAGGCACTCCAAAAATACGAGGTAGACTATATTGTACTCGCTGGTTTCTTATGGCTCATCCCCGAATATTTGGTCGCCCATTTTCCAAACAAAATTATCAATATTCACCCTGCGCTATTGCCAAAATTTGGGGGCAAAGGAATGTATGGACACCACGTGCATGAAGCGGTAGTAGCACAGAAAGAAACGGAATCGGGCATTACCATTCATTTTGTAAACGCACACTACGATGAGGGCAATATAATTTTCCAAACGTCCTGTCCGCTATTGCCTACCGATACGGCGGAAGCGGTAGCCAAAAAAGTACTGGCACTAGAACACGAGCATTTTCCCAGCGTAATCGAAAAACTCCTCACAAAATAGCGCGCGTTTGCTTCACAGTTATCGGTATTGCATCTCGTATAACGTTGCATAAATCCCTTTTAATGCAAGCAAAGACTCGTGTGTACCCGACTCTTTAATTTCGCCTTTGTCGAACACTAAAATAGTATCCGCTTTTTGTATCGTAGATAATCTGTGGGCAATAACAATTGAAGTCCTTCCAGCCATTAATTTATTAATAGCCACTTGGATCATTTCTTCTGTTTCACTGTCTATGGAAGCCGTCGCTTCGTCAAGCACTATTATCCGAGGATTATAAACCAACGTACGTACAAAAGAGATAAGCTGACGCTGCCCTACAGAAAGCGTATTTCCTCTTTCCATCACATTATAATCCAAGCCGCCGGGCAATTTTTCGATAAAACTACCTGCGCCTACGAGGTCTATCGCCTGCAAAATTGCCTCTTCCGAAATAGCAGGATTGTTCAGCGTAATATTGTTTCGAATAGTATCTGAAAACAAAAAGACATCTTGTAGCACTACGCCTATTTTGCTCCTGAGGTAGTCGATATCGTACTCCCGAATATCTTTTCCATCAATATAAATTACCCCTTTATTGATTTCATAAAAACGGCTTAATAAATTTATAACGGAAGATTTTCCTGCACCTGTAGCCCCCACCAACGCTATCATTTTACCGCTTTGTGCTTCAAAATTTATATTTTTGAGCACATATTCTTCATTGCTATAAGAAAACCAAACATTTTCAAATTTCACCGCCCCCCTTATCGTTTCAGGCTTATCCTTCCCCGAAAGGGCTACATCCTCCTCATTGTCAAGTATACGAAAGATACGATCGCTACTTACTATGCTCATTTGAATGGTATTAAATCGATCGGCAATCATTCGAATGGGACGAAAGAACATGGTGATAAACATAATAAAAGAAGTAAGCGTACCTACTGTAGTGAAATCTTTTAAGACAGACTGCGCTCCGTACCATACAAGCAAGGCAATACTCAAGGAAGCAATAAATTCGGCTACTGGAAAATAAATTGAATAATATAAAACGGATTTCAGATTAGCGTTGCGGTGTTCTTTATTTATTGCTTCAAATTTATCGTACTCTCTTTTCTCACTATTAAATACCTGTACAATATTCATCCCTGTAATATGTTCTTGCACAAAAGAGTTGAGGTTTGAAACCGCGGTACGTACTTCATTAAAAGACGCTTTCACTTTTTCTTTGAAAAAATAAGTACTCAAAAGCAGTAAAGGCAGTGCTCCTAAAGAGTAGAGTGTAAGCACCCAGTTTTCATAAAACATAATAACTAATATAGCGACAATCAACAGCAAATCGCTTATAATACCCGCTAGTCCTTCACTGAAAATATTGGAGAGACTTTCAATATCTGAAACATTCCTCGTCACCAAGCGCCCTATAGGGGTTTGGTCGAAATAGCTTAATCGAAAGGTCATCAAATGCTTATACAGTTGCATCCGAATGTCCTTAATAACGGTTTGCCCGATCCAACCCGCCAAAAAGGTATTGAAATAATTTACCACACCGTGCGCAATCAATAAAAAAAACAGGAGCATCACCATCGTTGATAAGCCGGGCAAATCTCCTTTTGTGATATAATTATCAATGGTATCTTTTATGACCAATGGTTTCGCAATAGACAATAGAGCGGACAATATGGTAAGAAATGTAAGTATATAAAACCGAAATTGGTAGGGTCGGGCATAGACCATAAGCCGCCTAACGACTTTTATATCAAACACATTTCCACTTACTTTTGAGTCCTTTTCCATTTTAAAATTTTACTCTTTTTACTTTATTTCACAATTAGAACTACCCGAAGGTTACGTATTTTTCAATTTCACTTCTTTATCTATAAAATAAGTAAGTAGGTAAAACGTAATAAAAAGACAAACACCCAATTGATTTTCTAACGTAGCCTCAGACAAATAAGAGGATACAAAGATTGTATTGAGCGAAATAAACAAAAATCCCACATAGGAACTTTTGGAGAAAAACGGATAGAGTATTAAGTAAGAAAACAATAAGAGTCCGAGACCGCCAACGGCCATATAGACATAAATAAATTGATTATGAGGGATAAGCCTGCGGTCTTTTACGACGTATGGATAGTCCGTTTTGTAGGCGCTAAACATTTCATTTTCCACGTCTCCTAAACCCACCCCAATCAGTGGATTTTTATTTCCTAGTTCAACACCAATCTTGATAGAAAGCAATCGATTGGAATCCGAATAAGTATTGGCACCTTTCCCTTTCATAAACAACGAAATATCCAATATCATGTAATCTACTTTATTGCGTATCGTGGGCACTACAGCGTACATCACTAAAGGCGTAACAATAAGTAACAGTAGAAGGAATATGCCATTTTTATATTTTTTCTGTTGAAAAATATACGCCAAAATAACAATGAATAGCGAAGCATAAAAAGCCAGCAACCCACTTCGAACAGACAGTATATGAAGGAAAATAAACAGCACTATTCCCGACCCTAAAAATAAGGAACGCTCTACTTTTTCATTAAAAATAAAGAAGCGTTTTGCATAAAGATAATAAGCACTCAGTATAGCCAGTGCCAGCATAAGACTAAACCGAATGTGGTTCATATTAAACAGCACCGGAATAACTTTTGCATGTTTATAGCTTTCTGTTATGGCGGCGAAGTGTAGTAGATAATTTCCAATGCTCCATAAAGTGGCGAAAAATGCTACCATAACAAACGCTGAAAGTGCCTGAATAAAATATTTTGGGGGCATATCTTCTAACGCTGCAAAACCTAACGGCATAAAAAGAAAAGGAATTTTAAGAACAACCTTTTCACTATAATAGCCCATATCCGTGGAGTAAAGTCCGGAAACCATATACAGCAAAAAAAC
>JAYSUZ010000038.1:0-10805 GCA_043718845.1 Cytophagales bacterium | reverse complement strand
GATTTTCTAATATAATCTAAGAGCGATGTTTTACCGTGATCGACGTGACCCATAATCGTCACGATTGGTGCACGACTTTGTAAATCTTCTGGCTTATCTGCCTCTATTTCGGTAGCATCCACTTCTTCTTCTGCGGATGTAAACTGAACATCGTACCCAAACTCGTCTGCAATAACTGTAATCGCTTCAGCATCCAATCGCTGATTGATGGAGACAAACATCCCTAAGCCCATACAAGCAGAAATAATTTGTGTAACCGATACTTCCATCATCGAAGCCAAGTCATTTGCAGAAATAAATTCTGTAACCTTTAACGTTTTAGCTTCTTCTTTTTCCTGAAGCATTCGTTCTTCATTGGCCTCAGAAAATGCATTTCGTTTGTCTTTTCTATATTTCGCTCTATTATTTCCAGCGGCAAGTGTATTGTTACCACTTAATTTCGCGAGTGTAGATTTAATTTTATCCTGAATCTCTTTGTCTGAGGCTGCCACTTTTTCAGAAACTTTAGCTTTTTCAACAGGAGGTCTTGGCTTGTTTCCGTCCTTATTAAATTCGTTGAAATTTTTAACAGGTGCCGATGTTATACGAACACGCTTACGTTTCTTTTTGTCTTTTTTATCTTCTTCTATCTTCTTCTTCCTATCTACCGTAACGGGCAGTTCTATTTTACCCAATACCGTCAAGCCTTTTAGTGTATCGGCTTTCGCTTCAATCAATTCAAGCGGCGCTTCCTCTACTTTTATTACTTCTACAGGTTTTTCTACTGCTACAACAGGTTCTTCTACTTTAGCTTCTGCTAGCACCTCCGGTTTCACCGCTATAGGTACTATTATTTCAACCTCTGCTTCAACTTTAATTTCAGTCTTAACTTCCGCTATTGGAGCTTCCTCTTTTTTTTCCTCCTTAACTTCGTTAACTTCTTTAACTTCTACTAATGGCGTCTCCTTTGACTCAACGACAACCTCTTCCTCTTTCTTCTTGACGATTCCTTTCTTAGGTCTCTTTTCTTCTAGGTCTATTTTGCCTATTACTTTTATGCCCTGAAGCCTCACGCCTGATGTGGGCATTTCTTCTTCCTGCACTACTTCAACCTTTTCTTCTGGA
Organism: Cytophagales bacterium; assembly: GCA_043718845.1. Classification (GTDB taxonomy): domain Bacteria; phylum Bacteroidota; class Bacteroidia; order Cytophagales; family Cytophagaceae; genus JANYCO01. The sequence continues at coordinate 9,701 of JAYSUZ010000038.1, read as the reverse complement.
ATTTCAGCACTAATAACTTCTAGTTTTTCGCGCTCTTTCTTATCGGAAATAAGATTTTTAATTAAAATCTCTTCGTCGTCCTCTTCGCTTTTCTTTTTAGAACTAATTGCATTGATGACAATATTCTCGGGTTTTTTCCCAATAATTTTTTCTGAAGCTTCTTTTTTATCCAACGCAGAAGATTCAAACTCCTTCAACAGCATATCGTACTGCTCTGAAGTAATTTTAAAGTTTGGATTACTTTCCACCACATGTCCTTTAGTCACTAAATACTCTGCTGCACGAGCTGCACTAATATTTAGCACTTTAGCCACTTGGCTGAGTCGCTTCATCTTATCTTCTGACATTCTTTACTTTTTATTAGTTTATTTTAAAATACTGAAATCACCAGCATTCTATTCAAATTCTTGTTTCAAGATATTCAAGATATCTTCTATTGTTTCTTCTTCCAGCTCTGTTCTTCTTGACAAATCTTCTTTCGTCAATGCAAGTACACTTCTAGCGGTATCAAGACCTACTCGTTTGAGTTCTTCCAACACCCATGCATCTATCTCATCCGAAAACTCTGTAAGTGCCACATCTTCATCCTCTGCTTCTACTGCTTCACGGAATACATCAATATCAAGCCCTACTAATTTACTCGCAAGTTTGATATTTTGACCTCCTTTACCAATTGCCAAAGATACCTGATCGGGTTTAAGGAAAACTGCCACCTTTCCGTTTTCATGGTCTATTTTCAAGCTTGTGATTTTTGCAGGACTCAATGCTCTTGCAATATACAAATCTTGATTGTCTGTAAAATTAATTACATCTATATTTTCATTCTCTAATTCACGTACAATACTATGAATCCTTGAACCTTTCATACCAACACAAGCGCCTACAGGATCGATACGGTCGTCATAAGACTCTACCGCTACTTTTGCTCTTTCGCCTGGTTCTCTTACTATTTTCTTTATAGAAATTAAGCCATCGTACACTTCTGGTACTTCTTGCTCAAACAATCGCTCAAGGAACGTAGGAGAAGTCCTTGAAAGTACAATCCTAGGATTGCCATTCGTCATCTCTACGCGCTGAATAACCGCTTTTATAGTAGACCCTTTTTTATAACGGTCTTTATGAATTTGTTCGCTTTTAGGAAGTACTAACTCATTGTTATCCGCATCTACCAGCAACACTTCTTTCCCTAATATTTGATAAATCTCTCCAACTATTATTTCTCCTACTAACTCTTTGTACTTTTGGAAAAGAATATCTTTTTCTAAATCTTTTACTTTCTGAATAAGCGTTTGGCGAGCGGTCTGAACCATTCTACGACCAAAATCTTCCAATTTCACTTCTTTTGCTACTTCTTCTCCTTCTTCAAAATCCTCTTCTATTTTCTGAGCTTCGGTAAGCGAAATATGTTTGTTTTCATCGTAATCAAAACTATCTTCTGCAAAATCATCCGAAACAATTTCACGTCTCCACCAAATTTCAAGGTCACCCTTGTCGGCATTGATAATCACGTCAAAATTGTCGTCTGTGATGTGTTTTTTTCTAATCATAGTTCTGAATACATCATCCAGAATTTTGATCATCGTAGGACGATCGATATTTTTCGATTTTGCAAAATCTGCAAACGACTCAATAAGTGAACTAGTAGTTTCCATTATTTAAATGAAATTATAACATTTGATTTCTTAATTTTACTGTAAGGAATTTCCATCGTTACAGGTTCTTCTTTTTTATCCTTACCAGAAGCTTTTTTCTTCTTTACTTCTGGAAGTATTACAATACTGTCCTCGTTCACGCTCTCCAATGTACCAATAATGGTCTCGTCTTCTTCGTCAATAATTTCGAAGCGCCTTCCCATATTTTTTATATACTGCCTGTTGTTGCGAATCAATTCGTCTGCTCCAGGAGAAGATACTTCCAAAATAAATGCCCCAGGAAATAATTCTGAAGTATCCAACAAATCGCCTAGCGTTCTGCTCAGTTCGGCGCAATCATTTATACTAATCCCTTGATCGCCGTCCGCCAAAACCAACACTTTTTGCTGATTTGACTTACCAGTCACTTTTACATCTACTATAAAGAACTCATTTCCAGGGAGGCTTTGTGTTGCCAAATCTATAATTTTGTCCTTTAATTCCATTTTTTATTTATTTTCAAATAAAAGAGGGGACTTTGTCCCCTCTTTTATTTCACCTTAATTTTGGTGCAAATTTAATAAAAATCAGATTATAAACAAAATATTACTACTATATATCTATTCTTAATACAAAATTAGTGAAATTGCAACTCCTACTAAAAGAACAGCAGTGAAAATAGGTTTTACATTGATTTCCAACATAATAACGGCAATTTTAACACTTTTGTTATATTGTATACCCGATATTGCCCCTCAGGATTTCCCTATAGGGTCGTTTTTAATATTTTTAATCCCTGTCTTTATTTTTTTAAACATAGTGTTCGTTTTGATTTGGGTTGTAAAAAGACCTGTCCTATTCACTATTATATCCTTATCTACAATTTTGGCCGGTTATAAATTTATAGACAGATCTCTAGCTAATGGTAATCAATATACTACGAAAGATTCTTTCAAGGTTCTCAACTGTAACGTACGAATATTTAACGTCTACGATCATCTTCGGGATGATAATTATAAATCGTCCAAAGCAATGTTAAAATGGGTAAACACATTCGATACCGATATCGCCTGTTTACAAGAATTTTATCATAGCGAAACCGAACCCGTATTTTTTACAAAACAAGCCCTTAAAAGACACTATTCGTACTTCTATTTTGAACCTTTTCTAATTGTAAGAAGACAACATTTTGGAATGGCTATTTGCAGCAAACACCCTATATTAAACAAGGGCGAAATTAAGTTTAGAGAAAATTCCAACAATCAAATTATATTTGCAGATATTCAACTAAAAAACGAAATTGTACGCATCTATAACATTCACCTACAGTCGATGTCTATTGATGAAAATGACATTGTAAACTCAACCTTTGATGACGCATCAAGAAACAAATGGATAACCATTCTCCTTCGATATAAAAATGGAAGTATCCAACGTGGACGTCAAGTGGATGAACTCGTAAAACATATAAAAAAATGCCCTTACAAAGTTATTGTCTGTGGCGATTTGAACGAACCGCCTTATGGATATGCCTACGAAACCCTCAGCGACCAGCTCGATAACGCTTTCCAAAAGGCTGGAAATGGAATTGGCGCCACCTACAATGGCAAATTACCTTTATTAAGAATTGATAACCAATTTTTCAGTAAAGGATTAAAAGCTACCAATTTTACACTCCACAAAGAAATGACTTATTCCGACCACTTTCCAATCTCGGCGAGCTATGTTTTTGAAAAACCATAAGCGATACAAAAGGAGTTGTAAAGAATTATTAAATTTGCAAAATGAACGAGACGTTAAAAGTTTATAATACCTTATCAAGGACAAAAGAAAAATTTGAACCTATCAATTTTCCTCACGTAGGTATTTATGTATGTGGCCCTACGGTATATGGGGAAGCGCATCTTGGCAATGCACGACCTGCCATCGTATTTGATGTAGTTTACCGATACCTACTTCACCTTGGCTATAAAGTTCGTTATGTACGAAACATTACCGACGTTGGCCACCTCGAACAAGACTCAGACGATGGCGAAGATAAAATCGCAAAGAAAGCACGTCTCGAAAAATTAGAACCCATGGAAATAGTGCAGCTCTACACGGATGCCTACCATGAGGTGATGAAAAAATTAAATGTAAAATCCCCAAGTATTGAACCGCACGCTTCGGGTCATATCACCGAACAGATAAGCATGGTGGAAACAATCATCAAAAATGGTTTTGCTTACGAAAGCAACGGCTCGGTATACTTTGATGTAGAAAAATACGCCAAAGACAGCGACTACGGAAAACTTTCCGGTCGTATTGTAGAAGACCTCCTTTCGGGTACACGCGATCTGGATGGACAAAGTGAAAAGAAAAAATCGGCTGATTTTGCACTTTGGAAAAAAGCTTCTCCCGAACACATCATGCAGTGGCCTTCGCCTTGGAGCGATGGCTTTCCTGGCTGGCACCTAGAATGCTCGGCCATGAGTAGCAAATATTTGGGAAAACAATTTGACATACACGGAGGCGGAATGGATTTGATGTTTCCACACCACGAAAGTGAAATAGCCCAATCTCAAGCCTGCAACCAATGTAGTCCTGCCAAGTATTGGCTACACAACAATATGATTACCATCAACGGACAGAAGATGGCAAAATCGTTGGGAAATTTTATTACCATGAACCAATTGTTCTCCGGCTCTAGTCCTCTATTACAAAAGGCTTACAGCCCTATGACGGTTCGGTTTTTCATACTACAAGCACAATACCGAAGCACCTTAGATTTTTCCAACGACGGTTTGGAAGCGGCTAATAAAGGGTATAAAAAAATAATAAACGGTCTACGCGTCGCAAAAAAATTGGTTTATACGGAAAGCGAAAAACCAAAAGACACCAAACTAAACGAAGAACTTCTAAAACTTATCGATCAATGTTTTGAAGGGATGAGCGACGATTTTAATACCGCTATTACCTTAGGGCATTTATTTAATTTACTGAAAAAAATAAATTCTATTTATACAGGAAGCATTGAAACCGGCGTAATCGAAAAAGAAGTATTCGACAAAATGATTGCGGCTTATGTAACGTTGGTAGAGGCTATTTTAGGACTGACCGAAGAAAAATCTTCTGATATGGACGGATTTATCCACGCCCTTATCGAACTTTACAAAGATGCAAAGGCTACAAAACAATACGATAAAGTAGACATGATTCGTGCTCAATTCAAAACCCAAGGAATAGTGCTGAAAGACATGAAGACCGGGGTAGACTGGGGATATGAAGAATAATTTTAACTTATAAACTATGAATTTTAACTTTCGTTTGCTAAAAAATAGCTATTTACTTTGTTTCGGTTTAGTACTTTCCTCCTGTGGGGAAGGTACTAAACCGGATAGTGCTGTTGTTGAAGTTGCCAACCCTATCGTTCAAGCGCCTGCCTTTAACGCGGACAGCGCCTATATATTTATAGAAAAACAAGTTTCGTTTGGCCCTCGAATAACCAATACGAAACAACACGATGCTTGTGCTAACTATTTAATAGAAACTTTTAAATTATACGGTGCTGCCGTTACAGAACAAGACTTCCAAGCAAAAGCATACGATGGCACAGTGCTTCGTTCCAAAAATATTATCGCTTCTATAAACCCTACTGCTACAAAAAGAATACTCTTAGCAGCGCATTGGGACACCCGCCCTTGGTCTGATGAGGATGCTAAAAAACCCAATGAAAAATTTGACGGTGCCAACGATGGGGCTAGCGGTGTAGGAATCTTACTAGAAATAGCAAGAGCTATAAATAAGTCGGATAAAAAACCAACGGTTGGTATTGACATCATCCTTTTCGATTCGGAAGATTATGGAAAAAGTGAGCACCAAGATTCTTACTGCCTAGGATCTCAATATTGGGCAAACAACAAACACGTGCCCAACTACGCTGCCTACTATGGCATTCTTCTCGATATGGTAGGTGCAAAAGGCGCTCGGTTTAGCAAAGAAGCTACTTCGATGGAATATGCCCCAAGCATCGTAAATAAAGTTTGGGACCAAGCAGCTGCGCTTGGCTTTAATCACTATTTCATCCCCCAAACTACATCCAGTATTACCGACGATCATTATTATGTAAATAAAATTGGAAAAATTCCAATGATTGATATTATTGAATACAACACCGGAACTGGCTTTGGCGACTACTGGCACACGCAAGACGACAACATGCAGGTGATTGACAAAAATACGTTGAAAGCAGTTGGGCAGACGTTGTTGCAAGTGGTATATGGGGAGTAGGGAATAGACGACTGCTGGAAAGAAAAGGATAATCGATATATTTTCTGCATACTATAAAGGTATCAAGTCTACGCTTGAATTAGAAAAAAGATACAAGCTTACGCTTGCGCCAGCTGAAGCGGTTTTTAAAAGCCCGTTTTTATACCTAAGACTACTTTTAAAACATATGGCATATTTTTATACGTATATTTTTGATACAACTGTTCGATACTACTATAAGTATTTATTGTTCTAACCTATACCTCTTAAAAGGCGTATCTAGCTGAAATAACCGATAGTCTTATCTTATATACTGTAGCTGTATAAGCTCTTAACTGCTTAGGCTTTAAAAATTATTAAATGAAACCTTTACTTATTTATGTAGTACTACTTTTTTCCTCTAGATGGTGTGCGGCACAATCAAAGATAGGTTTTGTGATTTTTCCTCAACTAAGTTCACTCTCTAATACTGCTATGCGATCCGATTCTGTAAATAAAAATTTAACTACTTTATCTGGTGGAGCAGGCATAACTTATACCAGAGACTTTTCTACTAAAATTGGCATTCAGACTGGCCTAATCTACTCCTCCCAAAACCAAAAAATAAAATCCTCTTGGCACAGTAGTAATGGCGCTCTAAATATTGAGCACATTGGCAAAAAACGATTCGACTACTTGAAAATTCCTCTTTCCTTTAGATATACTTTCCTTTTAGGTGCAAAGGCCTCTCTAGTTCCTTTTGCTGGGATTCAGTTTTCTTATTTGCTCAAATACGATGGTGGTATGGTGGTATACGGAAGTAATTATTTTGACCTGCCCGAAACACCCGCAAAAAATAACTATTATAAAAAACTAGTAATGGATATTCCTCTTGGTTTGAATCTTGAATATGCTATTACCAAAAAGACACACTTAGTTTTTGGTTTTAAATTCGATTACGCGCTCACCAATGCCGCAAATAAAAATGCTTTATATAACGCCGTTCCGATTTCTTCTTTCGCAGGAAACAATACTCTTAAACAACGAAACATCACCTATGGGCTTAATTTAGGTATGTCATTTGCCCTAACTAAAACAGGAAAGAAAGTTGCCATACCCCATCATGACAATCTGCTTGCGGACGTAACTAAAGATAAAAAAATAGAGCCCGTAAAAACATATCACCATAAAAAAGATACTGTAGCGTTGGAAGGCAAACACCATCATCGCAACAATCATCACCATAGCACAAGTACTACGGTGCCAATAGTTTCTTCTAACAGGGAACATGTAATGGCTACGCTCAACAAAACCTATGTAGCGCTTATAAAAGGAGTGGTTTACAAAAAAGGTACAAATGAATTACTAAACGATGCAAAGATACTACTTGAAACAGAAGAGAAAAAAGTAGATAGCTCTGTCACCTTTATTGGGGGTACTTATACACTGCATGTACAGGAAAGAGGTGTACAACATAAAATGTATGTATATCGAAAAGGGTACAAACCACTGCTCATTGATGTGCCCGATACATTGATTGACAAACAGGAGGTTTGTATTATAAAAATACAATTGGAGCTTGACGGTAGTGGCAAACATCTCGATGAAGTCGTCACCATCACCGCAAATGGTCACATAACGGATACAAATGGTAATATTATTCCAAATGCTCAAATTGTGGTGAGAAATAATATAGATAAAACCTCCAAACATATTACCTCCGATACGTTCGGCAATTATTCTGCAACGCTGAAAAAATATTCGCACTATACCTTTAGCGCTTCGAAAGACGATTGCTCTTCCCAAAGAATAAACAAAAGTACAATCGAAATAAAAAAATCCACCATTCTGCAAATAGACCTAAGCCTCACTTGTCCTTAAAAATGGCTTCTATATTGAAACCGCTGAAACTTGTCTAAACAAACTTAATAACCATACCCTTCAGGGCGTGGACTATCGTGCCGCATGATAGGGCTAAAGCCCAGCCCGAATGTATTCTACACTCCGCCCTAAAGGGATGGAGTTGAAAAAACGCTTCCATTCTGCAAATTCGAAAATTCTGTAAATTCTGATACTTGATAAAAGTACCCGACAAGAGGGAAATGTATTCCCTAAATGCCCCGGCCAGAGGCCTCACAAATAGTCCTCACTAGGCAAAAGCCGAAGCGAGGGAGTGGAAAGTGCGAGACAGCTGTTGCCATTCCGTTGGCGCGGACATTCTGTCCGCGCCAACAGGTTAGCAGAGTCCCTCTAGTGGCGGATACATCATTTACTTTCCAAGTGCCATAATGTATCCGCACTGAGGTCTGCTTCGTAATAAGGCCACTCTATGTAGTATATTTTATTGACTAAATAATTAATATGATTTTTATCGTTTAAAAAATGGAATACAGGGCTTTTGGCAATTTCACTTAGATTAATATGCTTTACTGTTTTGTCGCTAAATACACAAATTCCGTGCAACGGTGAAGTGAATTTTATATCAATAATCGCTCTCATTATTTTAGCCCATCAATTTTAAAAATAGAATTACCTTCTGTTGCTAATTTCCAGTCAGCCATTAATTCATCTTTGTGAATTTCAACCCATGCTAAAACTAATTTAAGTTTATTTGGAGGGAAATTTCCTACTAATAGTTCAGCATTTTCAATGGATAAAACGGCTTTGAAATCTTGATATTCGATATGAATATGTGGAAGATGATGTTCCTTATTATCGAAATAAAACATTCTAATAATAATCCCATAAAACATTGATACGATTGGCATATAACAAATTTACACATAATAAGTTATATATCCAATAGCATTTTGAGTTACTAGATAGCGCTGTGTGCAATAAGCTTCTCTAAACAAACATCATAACTATGCCCTTTAGGGCGTAGACTATGGTGCTACATGATAGGGCTTTAGCCCTGACTTCTAGTAAATGATTAGGACTCGCATCTCACCTACATTCCCTCCGTTGGCGCGGACATTCTGTCCGTGCCGCTAATAAAGAAAACATTCTGTTTCCTTTATTAAGTTTAACTAGTACCGCACTATTTTTACAGCACAATTCGGATTCGCACTAGAATATCGATAATATTGAGGGTCTGTTACTATACCAGCTTCCTCTCCGAGGTCTGTGGCACACAGACCTCTAATTAATAGTAGTGAAATAATTCAATAACTGCATTTTTTTATTACTTTCGTATACCTTTTAAACCAATTTTTATGAATAAAGATTTAATTTTTAAAACAACACGAAATTCTAAGCTTGTAATGAACGAGGTATATTTTTGGACAGATACCATAAAAGACTGGAAGCATTTATTGAAACAAGACAAATACAAGGAGCTGATTTTAGCTACCCTAAAAGAACTTGTCGAAAAGAAGAAAGTAGCGGTATGTATTAGCCCCAATCACCTTCATTTACTTTGGGAAATGTTGCATAAAACAGGAAAGGAAATGCCTTATGCAAGTTTTAATAAAGCTACAGCCCATACTATTACCAAAGATCTAAAGGAAAAGCACGCTTTGGTTTTGAATCATTTTAAAGTATATGAGTCCGAAAGAGAACATAGAATTTGGAAGCGAGATCCACTTGGGATTTTAATGGACAGTAAGGAAAAATTTGAGCAGAAGCTTGATTATATTCATAATAATCCATTGCATGAAAGATGGAATCTTGTAGCACGGCCAGAAGATTATAAATGGTCGTCAGCAAGTTTTTATCAAACAGGTATTGATCCTTTTGGATTTCTTATACCAAACACCATTATAATGTAGTCCAATTTGTATAGTTGGATTTTTTTATTATATTTGGACTATATTATAATAGTGATTATGGCACATGCAAAAA
>JAYSUZ010000370.1:0-2683 GCA_043718845.1 Cytophagales bacterium | reverse complement strand
AAGCTTACGAACCTGTTTCACAAGTAGTGGATACGAACAACATGGAGCATTATAATACTAGCCCTGGAAACAAAGGTATGAATCTTAGAGAACCGGTTGCAGGTACCATTAAAAGAGGTTTTGTTCCGTACAATATCCCTAAAGACTCGTTGTTATTTGCCTCCGCAAAACTCGTTAGCCCATTTACGGTAAGCGATGAATTGATAGCGCAAGGCGAAGTATTATATAAAAGATATTGTATGCATTGCCATGGTGCAGAAGGAAAAGGAGATGGCCCTGTGAGTACAAAATTTAACGGTATCGCAAACTTAGTCGGCGGTCAATTGAAAACAGTATCAGAAGGACATATATTTCATGTTATTTCTAAAGGTAAAGGAATGATGCTTTCTCATGCGTCTCAAGTTACCCAAGAGGAGCGTTGGAAAATAGCACATTACGTGAAAGAGAAATTACAAAAAGCAGCACAATAGAAAGGTACCCTAATAGTTAAATTTTACAAAATGGCTTTAGTACAAAATACATCATTAGACGAAAAGTTTTCATTTACCGGAAAGGCTAAATCGAAGGTTATTACTTTGATCATTGCAGGTGCAGTGTTAGCAGTAATAGGATATGTTTTATTGCAAGTTGACGGAGGTCATTCCGTACACCATGCTACAGAAGCGGTGGTGACAGAAAAAAAGACAGAAGAAACGCATGGACATGAAGCTATAGTGGCTTCGGCGCATAAAGAAGAAGTTGCAACCGCTTCGGCTGAAGAGCATCATGGAAAACCTGCTTGGGCAAAAAGAATTATAAAAGACATTTGGCAAAATAATATTTTCTTTGGAGGCATTGCATTGATAGGCGTTTTTTTCTTAGCATTTAACTATGTTGCATATGCTGGTTGGAGTGCTGCTATCAAAAGAATCCCTGAAGCTTTTGGATATTACTTACCTGTTTTCGGTGTAATTACAATTATTTTATTAGCAGTTTTTGGACATGATCTTTTTCATTGGATGGATCCATCGTTATACAATAAATTCCTTGCGGATGGAGTAACTCCAAATCCTCACTTTGATGAAATTGTAAATTCTAAAACGTGGTGGTTAAATTCAACTTCTTTCTGGATAAGAACAATAATTTATATTACCCTTTGGACTGGGTTCTGGTGGATGTTGAGAAAAAAATCAGTACAAGAAGACATTGAAGGTGGTGTTAAATTTTACGATAGAAGTATTGTATGGGCAGCTGGATTCTTGGTAGTATTCGGTGTTACTTCCTCTACCTCTGCATGGGACTGGGTTATGTCTATGGATCCACACTTCTTTAGTACTATGTTTGGATGGTATGTATTCGCAAGCTGGTTCGTTTCAGGACTTTCTATGATTACGATTATTGTTATTACACTTAAAGAGAATGGGTACTTGAAAATGGTTAACGAAAACCATTTACATGATCTAGGTAAATTTATGTTTGCGTTCTCTATTTTCTGGACATATGTTTGGTTTGAGCAATTCTTGTTGATATACTATGCGAATATTCCAGAGGAATCTTACTATTATGTTGAACGATTATTGAATAGTACTTATACTCCATTCTTTTTCTTGACGTTCTTTGTTAATTTCATATTCCCATTCATTGCGGTTATGACAAGAAATGCGAAAAGACAAATGATAATACTGAAAATAGTAGCGGTATTTATTTTAATTGGTCACTGGTTAGATTTCTTTATGATGATGACGCCTCCAATGTTACACAACGATGGTGGATTTGATTATAAATTCTTCTTCCTTGAAGTAGGTATTACAATGGTATTCCTAGGAATTTTCCTTTACGTTATATTAACAGGACTTTCTAAAGCTGGTCTTATAGCTAAAAATCATCCTATGATTGAAGAAAGTATTCATCATCATGTTTATTAATTGATAATAAAAGAAAGTATAAAATTAACTTTAAATTAAAATGACAAGTTTATTATTAATTGCTGCAGTTGTTCTCGTTATTCTGATTCTATTATTAGTCTTCAGAGTACATACGCTGGTATCGGTCATGCGTGGTAAGGGATCCGAAAAGGTAGGGTTGAGTAATAAGATAAATGCTGCGGCACTTCCTATTGCTTTTGCACTTGGATTACTAGCCTTTTATTGGTCTTACAACATGGCTAAAGTTCACTTCCTTCCTGAAGCCGCGTCTCTTCATGGTGTTACTACAGATTTTATGTTTTGGTTTACAATGTCGTTGCTTGTGATTGCTTTTGTAATCACAAATACGTTGTTGTTTTGGTTTCCTTATAAATACCAATACTCTGCAGACAGAAAAGCTTATTTTTATCCAGAAAATCATAAATTAGAAATGATTTGGACCGTAATACCTGCTATTGTAATGACAGGTTTGGTCTATTATGGATTAAAAGAATGGAACATTATTACCACCTTTCCCGCAGAAAACGAATGCGAAATTGTAGAAATAATGGGAAGACAATTTGCTTGGAAAGCACGCTATCCTGGTAAAGACAATAAATTAGGTCGTTATAAATTTAAAGCTATTGATGCTACCAATGAATTTGGTATTGACTTTGCTGATTCTTCAAGTTTTGACGATTTCGTTCCAATGGACATACATATCCCTAAAGGAAAAAAAGTGTTATTGCGTATAAGAGCGAGAGATGTGTTACACAGTGTATTCTTGCCTCACTTTAGAG
>JAYSUZ010000369.1:0-2684 GCA_043718845.1 Cytophagales bacterium | reverse complement strand
TCAGAGAGCATTTTATTGCCTTTTAAAAACGATACCGGTGTTTCTTTTTCTTTATAGGAAATAATAGCCCCAGGGAAAATATAGTTTTCTTCTTTTTTTCCGTTCTTTTCCTCTAAAAAGTATTTAGGCGTAATCCCTCTTTGTGCTAACTGGTAGTAGAGACGATCACGCATTTCTTTGTTTTCTTCTTTATTGGGATTGGTGTATTTATATTCTAAATGCCCTCCGCTGTATAGCTTGAATTCTTCTAATTTTTCTTGAATAGATTTTTTAAGTCTATCGTAATTAGGATTTAAATCGCCATCTAAAAATATCTCTATTTGTATTTTATCATCTAGTTTGGCAAGTATTTCTTTAGAAGGCTGAGCGATAGAATATCGATTGTCTTCGGTGAAATCCCATCTAAAAAAATAGGTCGTGGTTATTATATTAAGAAATATAATAATGCCTACTAATAGTATAAATTCTATGCTGTCTGCGTGCTTCTTTTTCATATTACCACTTTCTACTTCCTAGTACCAAATTGGTAGATACTAGCATAAACAAGGTTACACTAACGAAATAAATAAGATTTCGGGAATCTATAAGACCTTTACTTAATGCCTCATAATGATAGCTAAGACTAAATTGTGAAATAAAATTGTTTGCACCTTCCCATAATTCAAGAGAAGCCAAACGACTTATGCCATCGTAAAAGAAATAACATAGTATAAGCGAACTTATAAATGAAAAAATTTGATTATTCGTAAGGGAAGACGCCGCTATTCCAATGGCTGTAAATACTCCTCCTAAAAGCAATAATCCTATGTAGGAACTAAATACCGCTGCCGTATCAATATTTCCAACTGGATTGCCTAACGAATAAACGGAGAAATAATAGATTAACGTAGGCACCAAGGCTACGGCTACCAAAGAAAGTGAAGCAAAATATTTACCTAAAATAATCTGCCAATCGGTCAGTGGTTTTGTCATTAATAATTCTATCGTACCGTCTTTTTTTTCTTCTGCAAACGTACGCATCGTAATAGCAGGAATGAGTAGGAGGTAGGCTATAGGACCGAAAGTAAAGAGGCTTTCCATATCGGCATAGCCATAATCCATGACATTGGAATCGGGGAAAACCCACATAAATAATCCAATAAACGTATTAAAAACAATCATCACCAAATAGGCGATAAGTGAATTTAGGAAACCTGTAATTTCTTTTTTGTAAATGCTAAACATATAATGTAGTAAGGCAATAAAGTAATAATGTCTTAGTGTTTAATTTTAATACATTAGGTTACCTTTAAACCGTGCGCAATTTATGAAAATGTAGAGAATAATGAAAGTATTTCCTTTATACCCTATTTTCTTTCGAAAAAGCAGGGTGTAAACTGACTACCTCGCCGATTACGATAACGGCAGGTGAACTGATTTGCTGCTGGGCTACAATAGAAACGATTGTGTTGATTTTACCTAAGGCTATTTTTTCTTCTGGCAACGACCCGTTTTGGATAATTGCAACAGGCGTAGTTGATTTCCCTTCTCTGATAAAAATATCGACTATTTCTTTCAGTTTCGTCATACCCATTAAGACCACTATCGTAGCCGTTGACCTTGCGGCCACAGCAATATCAGCCGATAGTTCGTGGTCTCTCGTAGTGCCTGTTATCACCCAAAAGCTTTCGTTAAGTCCTCTACGGGTCAATGGAATACCTTGTAGCTCGGGTACTGAATACGAACTGGAAATACCCGGAATAATTTCCGTTTCTAACCCAAAAAAACGGGCATAAATAAGTTCTTCATGCCCACGACCAAAAATAAAAGGATCACCGCCTTTTAAACGTACTACATGGCCGTATTTTTGTGCATTTTCTACAATTAATGCATTGATATCATCTTGCTTAAACTGACAAACACCTACTTTTTTTCCCACGAAAATTCGTAGGGCATTTTCGGGTACATAATTTAATAAATCAGGATGCGCTAACGCATCGTACAAAACCACATCGGCTGTAGAAAGGGCTTTAGCACCCTTCACACTTATTAAATCAGGATCGCCTGGACCAGCACCTACAAGGGTGAGTTTTGGAGATTTCATTTACTGCGTTACACTAACTAACTGTTGGTTTCTATAAGCAATAATTTTTGATACAAATTCTTTGGCTTCATTCAAAAATTCGTTTGCAAATGCTTGAGTAGGTTCTTGCTCACTCATTCGCAAAAGTTGTTTTGCAAAATCACCAGAAGTGAGTGCAAATTTCCCTGTTTTTACAAGATTGTCTTGAAAGTCATTAATAATACCAATTTGTGTATTACAATTAATGCCTTCGCTTGTTAATAGAGCTTTTGCACCGCTTACACAAGTGGCATAAGAAGAGTAAATAGAGTCTGCATAAGCCTCTTTTTCAAACCCTTTGATTGCCCATTTTAATTTATCTTCGGTATCTGTAATTAAAGTCCCTACAAGATCGAGCATTACACCTGCACACTCGCCTACACCTACTTCCGTTTTGTATTTGTCTTCATGCCCCCAATCTATGTAGTCCAAGTCTGCTAAGGTAGATAGCTCGCCGAATGGTTTTAGAAGTTTGTAGAAATGCATTTTATCTGTCGCTACCAACCTTCTGTAGTACGTATTAAAATACTCGCCTTCTAGGCCTTTTGCTTCGTAGTCGGTGAGGATTGCTCTTACTACATCT
>JAYSUZ010000368.1:0-2697 GCA_043718845.1 Cytophagales bacterium | reverse complement strand
TACGGTATAAACGGTCGAATAAGCTCCAAAACTACTCGTTACCAATATGAATGCTATTAGAATTTTTTTCATATACAAGCTATATTTTTATTATATATCTACAAAAGTACAATTTAATATCAAATAATTGATATTAATACGATAAAATAAAATTATAATTAGATTTAGTTTAATTATTTAAACTAAAATTTCTGATAAGCAATTGCAAATTTTTAATTTTTTTGGTGATTATGCGTTTATTGGTAAGACAAAATGGTTGTTATACGGTATTTTTGGAGTTTAAAATTGTCGAAAAAAGTCTTAACACTAACGGTTACTTGGAGTGTCTAGTCGCAGCCTTTCTCAAAAGCTAAAAAAGAAGCATATAACTAAGAAACAATAAAATTGCGGGGACCGATTGTATTGTTGAATAATATATATAAATTGCTGTGAGATAGTGTAACAGCCTTGCCATACAACTATCTTTAATAACAAATGTGTCTTTAATAGCAATTGGACAGCAGGCCGTAAATTCCCCAAATACCTCATTACATGACAAAACTTTACCAACCATTGTCTTACTATTATCAAAGAAAAATTAGCAAGAAAATCATTTTGCTTTCTGCGTGTATTATTAGCTACTCAAGCCTCACAGCGCAAGAAGTAAAGCCTTCGGATGCAACGGGACTTTATAATGTATCGCTGGAAGAACTTTTAAACGTAGGGATCGTCTCTGCTTCCAAGAAAAAGCAAAGTATAATAGATGCGCCAGCTATGGCTTATGTAGTAACAGAAGCGCAGATTGACAAGAGAGGTTATACAAACCTTTTAGATCTTTTGGAGGATATTCCAGAAGTAGAGGTGCAACGAAATGTAAACGGGGAAACTAGAAATTTAGTATCTATAAGAGGCGTGAGTGGCAATGAGAAAATACTTATTTTACAAAATGGAATACGTATTACGCCCGCTACGGGAGACAACTACATAATAGGGTCGAATTATGCGTTGGTAAATGTACGGAGGGTGGAAGTAATTCTTGGGCCTGCATCTGCTTTGTATGGAGTGGATGCCTTTAGTGGTATCGTAAATATTATTACAAAAAACCAAGACGGTATTCCTTCTAAGGGAGGCTCGTACAGCAGTTCGATTGGCAATTACAATACCACGAACAATATGTTTACAGGAACAGCTAAAGTAGATAAAGTCTTTGTGAATGTTACGGGTGCTTATTATTCTTCTGCAGAGCCAAAGTACAATGAGAAATACAAGAAAGACTACGCATGGTACAACAATCAATTTAGTCCAAAAGGATCGGTAGTGGAATCGCCATTTTACCAAGATGTGTACGATGATGTAAATTATTTTAAAAATGCGGCTGGTGCAAGTTTTAATGGCAGTGCACTCTCCAGAGGGTTTTCATTGCCTACCAAATCCTACTATATAAACACGGAAATAAATTATGAAAAATTTACCGTTGGCTATTATAGAAACGTAGAACGTCATAGCTCTTCTTATGGTACACAGTCTCCTTATACTACGTTTGCTTCCGACGCATTTGTAGAGCAAAAACAAGAAGTGATTTATGGTAGACATAGCTATCAATCTTTCAATAAAAAATGGGGCTTACAAACCACTCTTTCACAGAATTTTTATGAATTAAACCCTAATAGTAATTTCCAGGGTTCTGCTTCGCGTTGGCAGAGAGGCTATATTTATTCCAACGGTCAGAGTTCAAAACTAGAAGAGCAACTGTCGATAGATTTTAGTAAGAAAATTTCCTTTATAGCAGGCGGTTCTTTCGAACGGTTGAGTGCTCTTCCCCGCACGGGATTGTCTCCAAAACCATTCGATAGAGATCAACCAGCGGCGTTGCAAGACATCTATTATATTGGTACAGCAGGATACGACCCCTATCCAAGTGCCACGGACACTGTTAAATTTGACCCTGCGTTAACGTTAAAACAAGACCAATATAACCTTACCTATTACAACATGGGCGGTTATGGTCAATTCCAAATTAGCCCTGCAAAATTTATTGATATCACCTTAGGAACACGCTACGATTATAACAGTCGATTTGGTGCAAATACGAACCCGAGAGTTGGGATTGTATTAACGCCGATTAAAAAGGTAAAAGTAAAATTATTATACGGGGAATCTTTCCTTGCTCCATCGCCCAAAAAGGCATACGAGCAAGGTGGAGCTTTCTTTGGTCAACAAAATGGAGACCTCTTTGCCGATTATTTGAGAATAGCAAATCCTGATTTGAAACCAGAAAAATTGCGCTCGTTTGATTTTAGCACCAACTATTTTGCAACGTCAAACATTTCGTTTTCTGCCAGTGCTTTTTATACGTCATTGTCTAATCTAATAAACATAAACGGGATAGCACCATTAAGCCAAACGCCGGACAATATAAATGCTACTCGCTTAGAAACAAGCGTCAATCAAGGAACACAGATTAGTTATGGAGGTACATTCCGAACGAATATATTGCTAACGATGGGCGCTGTATTGATCAATAATTCATTAGCCTATTCTTACATTGATGGTGAAATAAAAACAGACGTTGACGGAGATGGTACGCTTGATGTAGCACCTCTGCTCGCTACCGCTAAGCATACTTTAAAAGGGTCGATGGAGGTTACGTATAAGAGATTCTCGATTACGCCTAGAATACTTTACAGAGGAAGTTCTTATAGCAATACCACTAATTAC
>JAYSUZ010000367.1:0-2702 GCA_043718845.1 Cytophagales bacterium | reverse complement strand
TTATATGCTTCAGAATTTCTTTTGTATGACCGCCACCTCCAAATGTAACATCTACATATATCCCCGCTGGTTTTATCTCCAACCCTTCGATACACTCTTTCAACATTACGGGTATATGATACATAAATTCAAAATTTATACTTTATAATGCTTCTTTTTTATCTCCCAGGTATTTTTCGGCGAGTTTCGAGAACTCTTTCTGGTCTTTGATCAAGTATTGATCATATAATACCGGATTCCATATTTCTATTCTATTGCCCATTCCAACTACAATTACTTCGGTCTCTATTTGAGCGTATTTTGTCATTAGTTTTGGCAAAACAAATCTTCCATTAGTATCCAATTCGGCTTCGGTATTCCCACGAAAAAAATTTCGCTGAAAGGTTCGATACTCTTCGTTGAACTCATTCAAGCTCGCTACTTTCGAGAATACTTTTCGCCACTCTACTTCTGGATAAACAACTAGACAAGTCTCAAAACCTCTTGTAATAACTATATTATTTCCTGAATCGATAGGCAAATTGGCTTTCATACGGGCAGGGAGTATCAGCCTGCCTTTTGCATCCAACTTACATTCATATTCACTTGAGAAATAAGACATTATTTTTCTTTTAAGAACTCTTACAAATTTAAAGAAGAAAAATGAAAAAACAACCACTTTAGCCCACTTTACTCCACATGTGGATAAATTAAGGTAAAAATCAAGTGATTACAACCAAGTTAGAATCCATTCAAAAATTACAATTTTTATAATTAACTAATAATAAGATACTTGAAAAAATACACCGTTATACTATAAATGAGGATAACTCGTGTATAATAGTGTGTATGAATAGTGGGAAAGTAGGGCAGAAAAACTTCATTCGTACCACAATAACAAAAAAAACACTACTTTTATACATGCTTTCTATCTGCATTCCTGTTTATAACACTTCTATAACAAACCTTGTGCATGCTCTTTACAAGCAATGTACTGCGTGTGAGATTCCTTTTGAGATTGTTTGTATAGACGATGCATCTTCTCTATTTAGGAAAGAGAATGCGACTATGCTATCTTATAAAGAAGTGCATTTTTCGGCGCTAGCGGAAAATGTAGGGAGGGCGGTAGTCCGAAATCTTCTGGCGGAACAGGCTCTATTTCCTACATTACTTTTTTTAGATTCTGACATTTCTATTCCTAATCCAAATTTTGTTCGCAACTATCTCGACTGCCTTAAAAATACAACGACTGTAATCGTTGGCGGAATAGCCTACGACAATAAAAAGTCCTTTACTCGAACTACAAAATTACATTTCGCTTATGGAAGCAAGCGCGAGTCCAAATCAGCTTTCGCTAGAGCAAAAAATCCTTATGCTTCTTTTCTAACCGGAAATCTATTGATTCAAAAAAAAATAGTACAAGAAATTCAATTCCTTTCTACACTCAAGGAATATGGACATGAAGATACTTTATTCTGTCAAGAGCTACGAAAGCGTGCTATCCCGGTGCTCCATATCGATAATAATGCACAACATGATGGGTTAGAAAACAATGAAGTCTTTATACAAAAACAATTAACCGCCGTAAAAAATCTTTCTACCCTTATCAAAGAAGGACATGAACTGCAAGACGTCTCGATTTACCAATTTTATTTAAGCCTTAAGAGAACCCCTTTTTTAGGGCTTTTTATTTTTTGTTTTGGCCTTATAAACCCATTTATCAAAAAACTACTGTTGTCTGGGTGGACGCAGTGGCTTTTACTATTTGATCTTTTACGTTTGTATCAACTTTCTATATATCTAAAAAAACAAAAATAGAGGATATAGCATTTCAGCTTTTTTTTTATCAATACACTTCTGATCTCTTCTGAAAATGATTTTTTTCAGAATCCAACACCACTCCATTCTCTACTTTTAAAATTCGAGCCGGATATTTATCTATATATCCGTGCTGATGCGTAGCCATAAGGATGGCTGTACCACTGCGGTTTATTTCAAGAAAAAGTTTCATTATACTATCCCCTACCTCTGGGTCTAAGTTCCCCGTTGGCTCATCGGCAAATAGAATCATTGGCTCATTTATAAGGGCACGTGCTATAACGATGCGCTGTTGCTCTCCTCCCGATAATTGATGTGGAAATTTGGTCCCTACCGAACCAAGGCCTACTTGCATAAGTACTTCGGCAAGGCGTGCTTTCATTTTACTACGGTCTTTCCAACCACTGGCACGCATTACAAAAAAAATATTCTCCGCTACACTGCGGTCATTAAGCAATTGAAAATCTTGAAATACAATTCCTATTTTCCTTCTTAAATAGGGGATTTTATTTTTCTTTATTTTAGAAATATTATACCCTGCCACAATCACCTCTCCTTTCGGATTAGGCATATCTGCGTAAAGCGTCTTCATTAGCGAACTCTTCCCGCTACCTGTTTTACCAATAAGATAGACGAACTCTCCTTTCCTTATCGTAAAATCCAAGTCGTGCAAGACCAAAACATCGTCGTGGTATAGATTGGTGTTTTTTAATGAAACAATTGGGTTGGTTGAAAATTCCATATTACAAGTCTAACTTTTGTAGTTTCCCAAAGGGGATTTCGAGTATAATTTTATTGAGGGCTTCTTCTTTCCCTTCTATACCGTATTTTTTTAGAAGTTTCAAAGGTCTATCGACTCTGAAATAAGCCACAAGCACAAAATTATCGTCCCGAAGTTGAATATA
>JAYSUZ010000366.1:0-5869 GCA_043718845.1 Cytophagales bacterium | reverse complement strand
CAACCAAGTCCCTGTATGGAATTTCAGTAAATATATAGTAGATGAAAACGGAAGCCTCAAAGCCTTCTTCGGTCCTTCTATCTCCCCTTTGAGCAACGAAGTGAAAGTTTGTCTAGTATAGGCAAGCAACCGCCTAGCGAATCCTATCCACCGACTTTACTAAGTTGTCGTCTTTCCTAATAAAATACTTTGCTACGAGTACAAGTACACCACAAAGGACAGGCAAAAAGTACCCTGCCTCGTACGCCCCTTCCGAGGAAAGTATTAGCGTTGAATTGATAACCACAATTGCTATAAAATATGTTCCAATTACACTAAAAATCAACAACGTCAGTAGATTGCAAAGGCGGAGTTGCAAGACTCTGTTGTTGAATCTGAAAATAATATAAAGCGCAAGTCCAATACATACAACCATCAATACGCCAATATAAGCTACCGTTATTGGTTTAGCCACAAGACCCGAAGGCGCTGTAGTATCAACACTAGGATTACTACCATAATCTACCGAAAATGCCCTTAAAACAACAGGTACACCCGCTTGTGCAGAACTCCATATAGGTATAAGTAGATTGACTGTTAGCAAAATAGCTGCTCCAAACAACAGGAGCGATTGTATTCTTTGTATCATGTTCAAAGTTGGTTTATATTTATGCAAAATAAACACATTTTAGTCTAACTTAATACTTTCTTAAAAAAATCCTTCTTGAGATATTTTCTGGACATAGCGTACAAAGGCACTCATTACCATGGCTGGCAAGTTCAGCAAAATGCTCATAGCGTGCAGCAGGAATTGGAAAATGCCTTGAAGAAAATTTTTGGAAAGCCTATTGAAACCACTGCCAGCGGTCGAACCGATACAGGAGTGCATGCGGCTCAGCAGATTGTGCATTTGGAGTTAGAAATAGAGCTTACCGACAATCATATTTTCAAATTAAACTGTGTACTTCCCAAAGATGTTGCCATAAAAGATTTCTATCCGGTAAAAGCCGATGCTCATGCCCGCTTTAGTGCGATCACTCGGGGGTATGAATATCGGATATCCAGAGCCAAAAACCCATTTTTTATCGATAACGTTTATTTTTTTGACCGTCCGCTGGATATAGAAAAAATGAACGAAGCCGCTACGTTATTGCTCAACTATAAAGACTTTGAAGCGCTCAGCAAAGTACATACCGAAGTAAATAATTTCCTTTGCGACATAAGTTTTGCTCGCTGGAAAGAGAAAGGCGATTTGCTTTTGTTTGAGATCGAAGCCAATAGATTTTTGCGTGGAATGGTCCGCACTATTGTAGGCTCGCTCTTGCCTATCGGAATGGGAAAATCTACCGTAGAAGAATTTGAAAAAATATTACTTTCCAAAGACCGCAGGAAAGCCGGCGCTGCAGCACCAGCAGAAGGATTGTTTCTGACCAAAATTGTATATCCGGATAGTGTTTATTTGCAGTGATGAAAAAAGAACGCTAAGGCTTATCCCCTCGTTTTTGATACATTTGTTGCGAGATGCTCTCCTGTCTTCACTTTCATTCATATATAGTATTGTAATTAAATACCTCATTATGTTTTATTAAGCTGATTAGTTGCATTACTTACATGGGAACATTTCCTATATGCTTTAATATCATAAAGTGCTTATATTCATCAGGAAGATTTTTATTTAGAATGCAATCGTATTTTCTATACAGATAAATATAGTTTTCTGATAGTCTAATCATAGCATTTTCCCAGTAAGTATCCTCTCCATCTTTATTATAGGCTACTCCATAGAAATAATTTATAGGTTTCTTTTTCATTTTTTATCTACTAAAATAATTGTATTAAACGCTACTACTACAATCCATAAAACGCTCTCTGAACTGAATCCTCAATTTTATGTTTTTTTTATGAACTTAACTGCTATAATTTATAATACCTTTTCGCTAATCAATTACAATTAATTATACTTCTAATAATGTAACTAATCAACTAGTTTAATAGCGAATTCGATTTTCGACAACCTCATCACTCTTTATTTATAGAAGCTTATAACGCTTAGGGGGAAAAACAAATGGGCTATTTTAATTAAAAAAAAGCCTTTGTGGCTTTATGCAAATAATTAATTCGTATTAAAAATAATTTACGCATTTTAAATACCATTAAATTTATTTAAAATTATCAACTCCCAATTTCTCAACTCTTTATTTTTACTTTCCGCAATCCTTGTAGTAATTTTATTTTTAAAATCCCAACATGTATTTCTGCGCATAGCTAGCGTAAGTGCAATCTCGTCTACCGTAACCTTAGGGTTTTTAGTAACCATAAATAATATACAAAAAGCCTTCGTGATTGGAAATTTTAATTTATGAAACAATGTATTTGCCGTCACGGATTCAGCATAATTACAATTTGTGCACCGCTTAGAATATAATTCTAGCCCATCGCTGAAATGGGTGCTGTTGCATTTTATGCAACTAAACCCATTCCCACATTTCAATTCGTTCAAATAGGTATAGCAGGAATGCTCATCCGGATAAATTTTATTAAATGCTTCAAAATCTATGCTTTCGTGTGTTACTCTTGATTTAATAATTTCTTTAATGTTCTTCTTCAATACATTATTTTCCAAATCAATTTTTGAATTAAGTTGATTTATCTTTTCAGCCTGCGCTTTAAGTAGTCCATTTGCCGCCTTTAATTCCAATGTCCTTTCGAGTACTTTGCTATCCAATTCATTCTTTAATTTATCTTTGATAATCTTGTTTTTTTCTAAATTTCGGATAGTTACTTTTCTTAACGCTTCATTTCTATTTAATTCTGTAATACTTTCCTTCTGGGCATGCTCTTTTGCCTTTTTTTCAAATTTTAATTGATCTGCAAAAGCGAGTGACAAAAATAAAAATTGAAAAGAAGCCCCAATATCTGTGGCATATCCCTGAACAATACCGTTAGAAATATACCCGATACTTTCCATACTATTTAGTATAAATCCAACACCTATAAACCCAAAACCTAACAAAAAAAGACGCGCAGGCTTATACCCATTTCTATAGGCAACGATGCCTGCATAAAAGGATAACGAGAGGCTAATAATGTCCAGTAGAAAAATATCCAGTAGAGGACGATAAACAACTAAAACAATAGCAAAAACAGCCGTCCTGAAAAGCACAAAATAGAAAAGTAAAACATTTACTATGGGTGCAATTTTATTTAATTTTAAAAAATATTTTGTATAAAGCAATTGCGCTACTACAGCAAAAGTAACTGCTAGGTAGGGCATATTCATATTCCATTCAGGGTGGTCAGGCCATAGGTACTGAAATCCCAAACCGTTTTTCGAAAGAGAATACCATCCCACGCCAATACTATAAAAAACATAAAAAAGATAGGACTTTTTTTTTATGTATATAAATAAGATAAAATTAAAGCCTATCATTAAAATTACAATGCCATAAAATATCCCTAGAGTAATATATTCATTTATGGCATACCCTATGCCTTTTTCATTGCCCGACGGGGCAACTAAATCAATCGAATAGTTATCAGTTGAATCTTCTGCTATTTTCAAATGACGCTCAGCCACAATATAATGGTCCGCAGTATGGATTTCAATAGTGTCTTGCGCAAAAATAAAATTTATTAAAAATAAACACACCACTAAAGCGTATAAACGCTTATTGTTTATGGTCGTTTTAATTACCGTACAGAAATTACAGCGGCTATTCATCGTTTAAAATTATTTGCTTCCAACTTATTTCTCCTTTTTTATGTATTGATTTTAAGTACGCTATACGTTCTTTTATCTTTTGCTTGAAGCCATAGCAAGTCGTTCTTTTAGTACCGGTAAGCGTTACCATTTCGTCTAAAGTCAACTCATTTTTAGAAGTAGTTATAATAAATAGAATTTGGAACGCCTTGTGAATAGAAAATTTAGACCTATGAAATAAGGTATGTGCCGTAACCGATTCTACATAATTACACTCCGCACACCGCATGGAAAACAACTCCACCCCTTCTACTCCATTCAAACTAGTACATTTCGTACAATGAAAACTATTCCCCCATTTCAACTCATATAAATATCTATAACAAGCGCTCTCATCAGGGTAGGTTGCACTGAAATTGTCTGATTTTAGTTCCTTTTGTGTCACCCGTTCTTTCTCAACTTCTACTACATTAGCCTTCAAACTTAAATTGTACGATTCTAATACTGTATTTATTCGACTTATCTCATTGGCTTGTTCTACAAGTTTGAAATTTGTTGATTTAATTTCTTCCGTTCGTTCTTCTACTTTCGCCTCCAATTCTTTATTAACTTTATCGTTCATTTCATCGTTCTCTTTCAATTGCTTAAATATTATATCTTTCAACTCTGCATTATACCTTAATTCTCCAAGTGCTTTCAATTGAGCAATCTCCTTATTGCTTTTTTCAATCTTTAACTTATCGGCAAACGCAAGCGAAAGAAATAGCATTTCTAAGCTCCCTCCTATATCATGTGCGTATACGGTCAATATGCTATTAGGAATCAAACCAATATTCGTTAAACTATGAACCACAAAACCAAAAAAGAGCATACTAAATCCTAATAAAAAAAATCGAGCCGGCTTGAACCCATTTCTATACGAGAGTATACCCGCTAGGAAGGAAAGTAATAAAGGCACATTGTCAATGGGAAGAAATAAAAAAAGCGGTTCGGAAAAAAAATAACCGACAACAAAAATTAGCACCCGAATAATAATAAAATAAACAATGAGTTTACTTACTAACGGTGCATATTTTTGCGTTTTGAGGAAACTTCTAGTATACATCAGTTGCCAAATTACTAAAGAAAAAATCCCGAAAGATCTCCCATTATTATTCAACTCAGGGAAGTCTGACCAAATATATTGAAACCCTACACCATTCTGAAATAGGGAAAAGAGCCCAATACTTATCACATACAATACATAATAAATATAAGCTGGGTCACGCAAATAAATATAAAGGGAAAAATTGAGAGCAATCATAATTACAATAATTCCATAAAATAAGCCAAATGCCAAGTACTCGTTTAGTGCATACTTTTTAAAATGATTTTCTGAGCGAATCCAATTGGTAAAGGTTCCTACATTCTCCGCTTCCACTCTAAAATAATAGGTCTGTAGTTGATTTTTATTTTTAGGAATTTTGAACACGCAATTTTTATGGTTGTACGTTCGATTGCTAAACACCATTTTATCCCCACAGGTATATTTTATATACTTCCCTTTACTATCCGGTAAGTATAATTCTATAAAGTCCATTCGTTGGTCTGGAAATTCAATGACCCAATCGGATATGACAGTTGATTGGTTATTGAACGTGACCCTTCCCCAATAGGCTGTTCCTGTATTTCTATTAACAGGAAGCTCTTCCGAATTCTGCTTGAATTTTGTATTGAATGCTTTAGAAGAAACCTGTTCAAAAGTCCACTCCTTTCTAGAATCCTCCAAAATCTCCATGAATCTAGGTGTTATATATTCACTGGCAGAATCTTTGATCTGGATAATACTCTTACCATTAACTTGCTGATAAAACAAGAGAGGGAGAATAAATAGGATTTTAACGATCAATTTATTCAAGATTAATAAAGATTAATTATACCACAATATAAAGTTGCGTGAATTCATTTCTTACGCTAGTATTTCAAGAAGTACTGCCCTCTTTAAATTCTGATAAAAGATAGTTAAAATTATGGTATAAAAAAATTTACTTACATGGCTTTTAGTATAAACCATAAAAGGTTATGCAGCGCAATTTATAATGATAAGGCAGGCTTATACCAATTGAACATATATTTTACTCCAAAAAGTTGATAACTTTTTTTTAATTTACATTGGACTAAAATATAAATTAATATATTTGCGTATGGCTT
>JAYSUZ010000365.1:0-2716 GCA_043718845.1 Cytophagales bacterium | reverse complement strand
ACCTTATAAAAATATCAAGTATCTCTTCCTGAGAAAAATCAGATAATTTATACCTACTTGTTTCAAACAACCAATCTTTTCCATCATAAATTGTATCTTCCCAGTGAGGATGTATATGTAATTCACATGCATGACCCAATGTTGAAAGAGTATGAACTTGTGTTACAACACGTTCATACTCTTCTTTCACTTTTGAAAAAATAAGAGAATATTTTTTTAGTGCTGTCAGATAACCACAATCAATAAAAAAAGTAACGCTAATGCCGTGTTTACTTGCTATTGAAAGTAATTGATCGGTTGGTTTAAGAATACAATTATTAAGAGTACCCGATTTTTTTCCGAAAAATAACTCGTAATCAAATGTCAGAAATATATTCATAGGATATTCATTGGATATTCAAAAAGATAATTATGGAAACAAATTATTATAGTACGTTTATAAAATCAGTAAACTCCCTTATATAATCCTCTTCACTAAAATCTGACGACGACAAACAAATACAAATACTATCCTTCGAAAAACTCAACCTCCGCCAATAATTATTCGGAATAAACAACCCCTGATTAGGATTGTCCAATACAAACTCAACCACTACTCTAGCTCTATTTTCTAGAGTAACAGATATTTTACCCGTCAAACAAACCAGCAATTGAACTGATTTTTTATGCGCATGATTCCCTCTTTCTATATGCTCAGGAGTCTGGTAAATCCAATAAACTCTCTTTATTTCAAAAGGAACATTCGAAAAAGCTTGCGCAACCGAAATGTACCCTATATCCATCGCTCCTATTTTCTGTAGTTCTATAAGATGTGGTTCTTGCATCTATCTTATCAAATTAATGAATAACGCCATATTTTCAAAGCAAAGTACAATTTTCTTCTTGATTTTACACCTTTTATTAATTATATTTGTTTAGTACGAAACGTGAAGAAGCTGTGCACCCGGAAAACAATATACCCCAATCGTCGTTGGATGAAATCCAATTCCTAAAATCAAAAATTCAGGAACTGGAAAGTCAGCAGAAAACAAAAGATTCTATTTTACAGGAATCGAACAAAAGGCTTCAGCAAGCGCTTGAGCAAATTGGTGTGTTTGCCATCAATATCAACGACCACGATAAAATTACATTCTGCAATTCTGTTTTTTTGGAATTTACAGGATGGGATAAAGAATATATCATAGGGAAGGACTGGCGTATTTTGCTTTCTATAGAGGAAGACTTAGAGAAGGATACCCGTGAACTGCAAGAACTTATCCAACAAGGAAATTTAATAAACCGTATCAAAAGGAAAATTAGAACTGCTGATGGTGAAATAAAAAATATACGTTTTAATATTATTTACCAAAATAATAGCCAAGGAAATATCGCCAGTACAACCCTTATAGGCGAAGATATTACAGAAAAAAAACGAAAAATAAAGGCCCTTAAAGAAGGCGATGAACGACTGAAAGACCTTTTTGAAAATGCAAACGACTTAATTCAGCTTTTTTCGCTGGATGGTAAAATTCAGCTGGTGAACAAGTCTTGGCGAGACATTTTCCAATATTCAGACGAGGAAATCACAGCGTTGAATTTCAGAGACATTATTCATCCCGAACATTTAGAGGAAACGTTGGAACACCTCAACAATATTTTAGAAGGCAAAAAGGACGATAAATTTGAAACAGTACTCACTACCAAAAGTGGACGAAATATAAATGTAATAGCCAGTGTAAATGTGCGCTATGAAAAAGATATTCCCGTACTTTTTCGAGGTATCTTTCACGACAATACCGAACACACGCGCTCCGAAAGGGCTCAGAAGCTTTATTATAAAATTTCCACCCTTGCTCTAAATTCTGAAAATCTAGAATCGCTACTATACAACATACACATGGAGTTGAAGGAGCTTATCGCTGTAAATAATTTCCATGTAGCGCTTTATGATAAAGATAAAAATATTCTCAACTTCCCCTATTATGTAGACGAAATACAAGGCGAAAAAAATACTACGTTCTCTAGGCCTATATCAAAAGCCCTTACAGAATACTCTCTTTTCAACGACAATCCTACGTTCCTTTACGAGGAAGATATTTTATTATTGGCAAAAGAAAAAACAGTAGAACTTCTAGGACCAGCACCTAAAATATGGCTTGGAGTTCCTTTAAAATTAGAAAATAGGACAATAGGTGTGATTGCCGTAAAAAGTCATAGCGACAGAAATAAATACAAGAAACGCCATCTAGAATTACTCGATTTTATCTCCGGTCAAATCGCATTGGTAATTGAACGAAAACGAAACGAAGAAAAAATAATTGCTCAAACAGCTCGTTTGAATGCTATCTTCGAAAGTAGTTCGCACTTAATATGGTCGGTAAACCGCAAGCGAGGGCTTACTTCTTTTAACCATAATTATGCAGAAGCTATTTATAGCAAATACCATATTTATCCCGAACAAGACTTTACGTTAGAAAATCCTAAAATTCTAATGCTTTCCAATATTGATTACCACGATGCGGTAAACAAATGTTATAAGGAAGCTTTTGAAGGATCTGTGCAGCACTACGAAACAAAAGGGAAAGATAAGAATGGAAGAGAAATATGGAGGGAGACTTTCTTAAATCCAATTTTCCTACCCGATGGAAAAATAGAAGAGGTATCTGGAATCTCGCACGATATAACCGAGAAAAAAAGAAACGATTTATCCCTTCAAGAAAGTGAGGAAAAATTTAGA
>JAYSUZ010000364.1:0-5903 GCA_043718845.1 Cytophagales bacterium | reverse complement strand
GGTCTACGTCTTCCTTGGATGGGAATGGTCCCATCCCTAACAGACCATTTTCGGACTGAAGTACTACATTGAAGTGTTCAGGAATATAGTTTGCCACTAACGTGGGTATTCCTATGCCAAGATTTACATAATAACCATCCTTAACTTCTAAGGCTATTCTTTTCGCTATGCCATATTTGTCTAGCATTAGTAAATAACTTTCAAGAATTCGTTTTTTACTTGATCATCAAGAAATTTACCAGAATAGTGCGATGTAATGGTTGAACTGCTAATATCTTTCACCCCTCTAGAAGAGACGCACAGATGGCTCGCGTCCATTAATATCGCAATATCTTCTGTCTGCAATGCCTCTTTCATTTCGTTGGCTATTTGAACGGTCATTCGTTCTTGCACTTGAGGTCTTTTTGCGTAATATTGAACTATTCGGTTTAGTTTGGAAAGACCAATCACTTTGCCAGAAGAGATATAGGCTACGTGTGCTTTGCCAATAATAGGAACAAAGTGGTGCTCGCAATAGGAATAAAACGTAATGTTTTTTTCCACAAGCATTTGGTCGTATTTGTATTTGTTGTCAAACAGACGGATAGCCGGTTTGTTGAGAGGGTTCAGACCGCTAAAGATTTCTTTGACATACATTTTAGCTACTCTTTCAGGCGTACCTTTTAGACTGTCGTCTGTCAAGTCAAGCCCCATTATGAGCATGATTTCTCGGAAATGTTTCTGAATAAGTTCTATTTTTGTAGTATCGTCCATAGCGAAGGCATCTTCGCGAAGAGGCGTATCGAAAGAGGTTCCCACATGTTCTTCGCCTATTTCTTCTATTGAATTTTTATGCAGGGTATTCAACAAAGTTTCTTTCTGTTTCATATAAAGTGATTTTTAAATCGTATTTTTTATCAATAGCTATTCTTAATATATTCCAAATCACAACGGCAATATTCTCCGCTGTAGGATTGAGATTTTTAAATTCAACCGTGTCTAAGTTTAGGTTTTTGTGGTCAAATTTATTTAATACCTTGTCTTTTATGGTATCGCTTAATATTTTCATATCAATCACATAACCGGTAATAGGGTCGATTTCCCCCGTTACTTTTACGATTAATTCATAGTTGTGACCATGGAAATTAGGATTATTACATTTTCCAAAAACACTGTCGTTTTTTTCTTTACTCCATTCAGGATTAGTTAATCTGTGGGCAGCATTAAAATGTTCTTTTCGGTATACAGCTACTTTCATTAAAATTGGATAATGCTCAAAATTACATATTAAACTTTTAAACTTCTAACTACAACTAAAAGTTCACGATTAGCCAAAAAAAGAAGTATTTACCTTTAATTTTATTGTTTGGGTTTTAAAAGTACTTAAAATCCTCTATTTTGCAGCTTATTAGTTAGGATTTGAACTAAAATTGTTCTTTTTAGATTATAAAATAAGTACTAATCCTTTGATTATGAATATAGACGAGATAAAAATACAGATAGAAAAATATAAGTCGGAAGGAAAGCGTATGTTTACGACCTCTTCCTTTCAGTCGCATAGCATCGTATTGTTGCACATACTGAGTAAGATAGACAATACAATTCCTGTTTATTTTATAAATACAGGTTTCCATTTTCCCGAAACAGTAGCCTTTAAAGATTTACTTGCCAAAGATTTCCAATTGAACATTAAAGAAGCACTTCCCTTTGTGCCCAAAATGATGCAAAAAGATGCTCAAGGTAGATTGCTATTTACTTCAGATCCGGATTATTGTTGCTTTTTAAATAAAGTGCAGCCTCTAGAGCCGGTACTTGCCGAACATGACATTTGGATTAATGGAGTAAGAGCCGACCAGAGTGCTGTACGGAAGGCATTTAAAATTGAAGAGCAAGCGTCGCATGGAGTGATACGTTTTCACCCAATGCTTGATTGGAATAATAAAATGATACACCTGTATATGAAAGAACATAACCTGCCTCGTCATCCACTCGAAGAGAAAGGGTATCTAAGTATAGGTTGTGAACCTTGTACAAGGAAGTTTGACTTGGATTGGAATGAACGAGAAGGACGATGGTTTGGGTTGAAAAAAACAGAGTGCGGGTTAAATACAGACCTGGTTAAAAAGTAGTTTTTAAAACTGCAATCAAAAGATAGTATTCGCTATCGTTTTATTATTTAATAATTTAAAATTTCAAAAAAAAATGAATATACTTATCACTGGAGGAGCAGGTTATATAGGAGCAGAGCTGGTCTACGAACTTTCTAAAAAAGAAGATGTAACGTCTATATTGGTTTACGATAATTTAAGTAGAGAAAATTACAACTTTTTCACAAGCGTGAGCCATAAAATAACCAATGGGAAAGTGAAATTTGAATTTGGAGAATTGCTAGACTCTAGAAAAATCAGAAAAGCACTTCAAGGTATAAATGTGGTGTATCACTTGGCCGCAAAAGTAGCCAAACCTTTTTCTACTATTGATAGTCATATATACGAGCAGGTGAACCATTGGGGCACTGCGGAGTTGGTATATGCCGTAGAGGAAACGAAGTCGGTGACCCGCTTTGTCTATTTAAGTTGCGCTTCTGTATACGGTAAATCAAAAAAGGAGCTGGACGAAACAGCATTGCCAAACCCAGGCAATCATTATAGTATTTCTAAGTTGCGTGGCGAAGGGCATGTAGCGAGACTTATGAGTAAAATGAATACCTACATCGTACGCTGTGCCAAAGTATATGGACCAAGTACTACTATTCGTTTTGATAGCGTTATCAATCGTTTTATGTTTGATGCACACTATAAAGGAAGGATTCAAATACAAGGTTCAGGAAAACAAATTCGCCCCTTTATCCATATCGATAAAACGGTAGCCGCCTTACTAGAATTACGCTTGTCCAAAGCACCGTCCGATATTTACAATCTTTCTGATAAAAATATAGAAGTATTGGATATGATTGATGTATTAAAAGAATTATATCCTGAAATGGAATATATTTTTATCAATCAACATTTGGAGATGAATGATTTGAAGATTGATACGACCTTGAAATTGTCAACTTATTTTCCATTGCCCAAAACAGAATTGAAGGAAGAATTGATAGCGTTCAAAAATAGATTTTCGTTTGACACCTTAGTAGACGGAGTAGCTAATTGAACTAACAAATGACATTGAAATCGCTATCGGATATCGACCTTACAAGACCTGTGTTATCCGACGATTGTGTTTATATAAATAGATCTTGGAAACAAGAGTTGGTTTATTTTTTAATGATCGATCGATTTCATGATGGCGCACACAGAGATTTAGTCCAGTATTCTGCGGAGCAGTTTGCATCAACTAAACCAGAATCTTTAATGAATCGTTTTGGAGGGACGTTCAGCGGTATTCAATCTCAACTAGCGTATATAAAAAATCTTGGTTGCACTACTATTTGGCTAAGTCCTGTTTTTGAAAATTACGAAGAAACCTACCATGGGTATGCTATTTGTAATTTTTTAAATACCGATCCACGCTTTGGTTCTACAGAAGCGCTTAAAGAATTGGTAAAAG
Source organism: Cytophagales bacterium (assembly GCA_043718845.1). Lineage (GTDB taxonomy): Bacteria > Bacteroidota > Bacteroidia > Cytophagales > Cytophagaceae > JANYCO01. The sequence continues at coordinate 2,375 of JAYSUZ010000364.1, read as the reverse complement.
AGGCACATCGATTAGGTATTCGGATAGTGCTTGATATTGTACTAAACCATACTGCTGATACTTGGAAATACAAAGACCAAGATCCTTTTTATACGGGTGCAAGTTTTAGTTTTGGAGAATGGAGAGATAGTCGATTTCCTATACCAACAGAACTTAGAAATTCTGATTTTTATAAAAAAGCAGGTGCTATTCGCCATTGGGATAGCTACCCCGAAACCCAAGAGGGTGATATTTTTGAATTAAAAAAACTTATTCTTGACGATTCTCCAATAGGACAAGAAGTGCTTGCTATTTTTGTAAAAATTTATAGCTATTGGATAAAAGAATTAGATATAGACGGCTTTCGGCTTGATACGGTAAAGCATTTACTTCCTGCTACGGTGGCCAAGTTCTGTAAAGAGATAAGGGAATATGCTACTTATTTAGGCAAAGATTCCTTTATGATGATAGGTGAAACAGTAGGCGACGATAAGTTGATAGAAAAGTATTTGAAGCCTGTAAAAACAGCCGGTGATTATCAAAAAGGAATAGACGCTGCGTTGGATTTTCCATTGCATTTTATTTTAGAAGATGTAGTAAAAGGAAAACGTTCGGTCAAGGCGTTGTATGAAGTATACCGCAGCAAGGCTAAAATGTTGCGTAAGTTGAATCGGGAATGGTCGGACTTGGTTGTGTTTTCGGATAATCATGATCAAATAGGGCAAGAATATAAGACTCGTTTGGCCCATGCAAGTAGTGAAAAAGAGGTTATAGCTATAATTGGTTTTTTATATTTTTTGTACGGTATTCCATGCATTTATTATGGTACAGAACAGTTTTTTCAAGGAGGAGGAGGGCATGATTGTTTTCTAAGGGAGGCAATGTTTGATGAAAAGCAACCTATTTGTTATCAAAATTCAGAAAATTCACTTTATAATGAACTTTCTAAATTGGCGTTGCTTCGATCGGAATTATCTATTTTTGGAGGTGCTGATGTAGAAATGGATATGATTTCTATAAATGGAGGTGTATTTATAGCCCCTGAAGAGCATTTAAATCTTATTTATTGGTCAAAACGAGTTTTTTGTGATAAGTTAATAGTAGTTTACAATGCACTAGAAACGAAAAACCAAGTGGTTTGTGTAAAACTATCTAATGCTACAATGCGTATTAATCGTAAATTTAATTATTACTACGGAGGGAAAGGAGTTGTGGAGGTGCATCATAGAGAGGCGTATAGTTTTATAGAAATTGAATTAAGACCGCAACAGTTTGTAATATTAAAATAACCTGCTTAATATCGTATATTATTATATTATTGGAATTTAATTAAATGGAAGCGTTTCAACTTAATCAAAGTAATAGAGCGATAAGTAAAAAAGTATTTCTTTTTACGGTGCTTTTCTTTATGTGGGGTTTACTGACGGTGCTTAACTTTGAGTTGATAGGACACTTAAAAGTTATATTTCGTTTGAACTATGCCTTGGGTACGCTTATTCAAATTACGTTTTTTTCATCTTATTTTGTAATATCACTTCTTGCAGGCTATTTGATAAAAAAAGTAGGCTATAAAAAAGCAATAATTTCAGGTTGGCTGTTGGCTTGTGTGGGATGTTTTGTATTCTACTTTGCTGTTTATGAGAAAAATTATCAATACTTTTTAGGAGCTTTATTTATTTTGGCTGCGGGTATTACAATTCTTCAAGTAGGAGCAAATTTATATTTGGTATTGTTAGGTTCCCCTAAAACAGGCGCTTCAAGGCTTGGGCTTGCTCAGGCATTTAATTCGCTGGGTACATTTATAGCGCCGTTTTTTGCAGCTTCAGTATTGTCTTACCATACACATATTCCAGAGGAAATAAGACGTTCCGTAGATGTTGAAGATTTACTTCAGATGGATGCGGTGTATGTACATTATCCTTATTTATATCTTGGTATTCTAATGTTGCTTTTTGCCGTAGTTTTATTTTTTGTGAATATTCCAAATATAGATACAAGAAAGGTAGAACCTTTAAATAAAATAAGTTCGCTTAGGAAAAGGCATGTGTTGCATTTTCCTCAATTGCGACTTGGAGCATTTGCTATTTTTGCATATGTAGGAGCGGAGGTGGCTTTAGCAAATTATATTGACGATAAAGGAATAGTAGTAAACTATCTAGGTTTACAAATTGGACTAAATCAGTTTTACTGGGGATTAGCAATGATCGGAAGGTTTATTGGAGCGGGGCTATTGTAAGCTCGCGTCCTCGTCGGTCGCATAGGCGAACTGCGGCTCGTGGTTCCGGCCCGCGATGACGGCGAGCTGCGCCGCCTCGTCGCCGGGTGCGATCTCGCGGTAGCCGTACTCGATCGCCCAGTAGTCGTACGGACCGAGCGTGGACATCTGGTACTCGCCC
>JAYSUZ010000363.1:0-2721 GCA_043718845.1 Cytophagales bacterium | reverse complement strand
TATAGGGGAAACCTTCAATAGTTTATCTTCGGCAATATAACTTTTCCCATTTACGTTCACTGTAAGATAATACGTACGCCCCACTACGCCCGTTATAGGTGTTTTTGATTGGTATACTCCTGTGGATAGAAATGCCAGTGTGTCGATATTTCCTACATTATCTGCCAATACGATAGTAGCACCGTCTTCTGCAGGATATGCATCTGTAGTACTTAGCGATTTTGTTTTAGACAATTTAACTTGGAATCGCTTCGCTTGTGTAGTCAATAACCCTTCGATTACTAGCTTTTCATCATCCGCAGGCAAGTCTACTACAAGCACTTCTGTACACGAAAAGAGCACCGTTGAAATCAATATATAAAACAATAGATTATTTTTCATTTTCATACTATTAGAAATTAAAATTATACGTTACCGATGGCACAATTGTAAACAGATAAAGTTTCACCACCTCTTTTTGATCTTTGTATACAGGATTTTCATCCGTACCAAAATTCTTGTCTCTTGTAAAAACCGTAAATGAATTTTTACGACCATACAGATTGTAAATAGAGAAATTCCAACTTCCAAAATTCTTCCGCCCTTCTTTTTTCTTGGCTACGATTGTAGCAGAAATATCCATGCGGTGATAGGCTGGAATTCGATAATTATTTCGAGACGGTATATACCCCACATTTGAACCATTATATTGATACAGTTGAATAGGCAGCGTCAGTGCACGACCAGAACCGTATACCCAGTTAGCGGAAATATTCCATCGAGTACTAATATCATAAGACATTACAATATTTAAATTATGCCTTCTATCATAGCTCGCAAAATAAGCTCTGCCGCTATTTACATCAGGTATTTTAAGTTCGGTTTTTGATAAAGTATAGCTTACCCAGCCCGTCAGCTTTCCCGTATTTTTCCTTAGAAATAATTCCAACCCGTAAGACCATCCTTTACCGCGAACAATTTCGGTTTCTATATTTCGATTCGCAATTATATTTGCATTATCCTTAAAATCAAGTGCATTGTAAAAATATTTATAATAGACTTCAGAAGATGCTTCGTATTTATTTTCTTTCAAATTTCTAAAATACCCTAATGCCAATTGATCTGCTTTTTGAGGTTTCACATACGGTGTACTAGGGAGCCACTGACTAGTAGGCAAAGGAGAAGCCGAGTTAGAAAGTAAATGCATAAATTGAAGTGTTCTGTTATACGAAGCTTTCACCGAGCTCTTTTCATTTATTAGATAACGGGACGACACTCTTGGCTCAAGGCCGCTAAATCCTTTTATCAACTGAAATGGCTTGTAATATTTCACACCAACAATATTATTACTACCAACCACGTCGTCTTGGTATTGAACCACGGAATCTCTTCCTATATTTTGGAACAACGAATACCGAAGACCATACTCCATCGATATTCGTTTTGTTAATTTTTGTTTATTACTAAGAAAAAAAGCTTCTTCTATCGAATGGTAATTTGTCAATTCGAAGGCTTTGAAGGTGGTATTACTTGCACTAGGCGTAAATTTCCCTGGGTCATATATTTTATAATTTACATTTACACCGAATGAAATTTCATTTTTAGGATTAAGAAAATAAGTGAAATCAAATTTCGTTGCCGTCTCTTTTAAATTTGAGGTCCATTTGAATGCGGAGCTTCCTGAAGTGATGCCTAATTGATAATTGTAATTAGAATAATAAAGTGTTGAGTTCATAAAAAGCCTGCTATGAAACACGTGGTTCCATCGCAATGTACTTGTTGCGTTACTCCAACTCAATCCAAATCCTGCTGCGGCAAGCACGTCCTTTCCAAAATAACCGGCTACAAACAATTGGTTATTTTTATTCAATTTATAATTAACCTTTGCGTTCAAATCATAAAAATACAATTGAGCACCTTTTGTATTAGGATTTTTCACTAAATCTGCCGCTTCTGCTAGCCTCAAAAACATATCGGCATAGGTTCTTCTTGCAGAAACAATAAACGAACATTTATCTTTTACTATAGGCCCTTGAATCGTAAGCCTACTTGCGATAAGGCCAATACCTCCAGAAACGCCTATCTTCTTTGCATTCCCATCTTTCGTTCGGATATCTAATAGCGAAGACAATCGCCCTCCATATTGTGCAGGAATCCCTCCCTTATATATTTCAGCCGATTTCAACGCGTCGGAATTGAACACCGAAAACATACCAAATAAGTGCGAGGGGTTATAAACAGGAGCTTCATCAATCAATATTAAATTCTGATCCGCTCCTCCTCCTCTAACATACAAGCCTGTATTCCCTTCTCCTGCCACACTGATACCTGGAAGCATTTGAATATTTTTAATAATATCGACTTCCCCAAAAAGAGCAGGTAATTTTTTTATCTGTTTAATATCCATCCGAACATTACTCATCTTTGTATCGTCAATATTTCGATCGGCTCTTTCGCCTGTAATCACAACCTCTTCCACCGAAACAACCTCTTCGGACAAGCTAAGGTCTAAATTTACAGATGCATTTAACGCCACTTTTTTCTCTACCGTATTATAACCCATCGAAGATATAATAACCGTGTATACCCCCTTTGGAAGGCTTACAGAGAAGAAGCCATAATCATTTGTAGAAACGCCACTCTCTATCTCTTTGATAAAGACCGACGACCCGATGATTGTTTCTCCATTCACCGAATCTTTGACAGAACCACTAAGTGTATATTTTTGCGCAACCGAAAAAG
>JAYSUZ010000362.1:0-5917 GCA_043718845.1 Cytophagales bacterium | reverse complement strand
CTTGGTAAAATAATAGGCGGAGGCATGCCTGTAGGGGCCTATGGTGGTAAAAAAGAAATCATGGATATGGTTTCTCCTTCTGGATCGGTATACCAAGCAGGTACACTATCAGGGAATCCTATTGCTATGGCAGCAGGTTTAGCGATGTTGAATCTAATAAGTGAGCGCCCAGAGGTATATACGCAATTAGAGTGTACTACTTCTAAAATCGCAAGCGGTTGGAAAGCCAATGCCGATAAACTTGGTATTAAAACTTCAGTGAATCAAATCGGTTCTATGTTTACGTTGTTTTTTACCGACCAAAAAGTAGTGAATTTTGAAACAGCGAAGACGTCTGATGTAACATTATTTGGCAATTATTTCCGCAATATGCTGGAGGAGGGAATCTATTTAGCACCTTCTCAGTTTGAGAGTTTATTCATTTCCTCGGCTATCACCGATGAATTGGCGGAGGAAATTATCGCTGCAAATTATAGAGCACTGGAGAAGTTATAGCCAGCGTAGATAGAAATTGGATGTACTATAAATAGTTAATTAATGCTATTTGTAGCGTATTAAAATTAGCTAGAACGTAACAAGTATATACTTTTTTAGATAAAAAGTGTATATTGCAGTATGAAAACACAACTATTTGATTACGAAATTCGCGCAAAATATCGTAAATTAATCTTAACTACTTCTAGTGCTGAAGCGAAAAGAGTTTTGATAAAAGGGAACGACGAAATGGCACCTGTTGAAAAAGAAAAATTAGCGTTAATTTTAAAAGGTTAATTTTTATACAAGGTTTAATTTTAAAGAAAAGCCCCTTTCAGAAATGATAGAGGCTTTTTTTAGTTAGAGATAATCTTATTCTATTATAAAATGTACGATACAATGAAACTAATTTTTACGGTACTTGCCTTATTTGTTATTTCGATAACAATGGCACAGAAAGGGACAGCAGATGGTGATAGACAGATTGAAAATAAGGTTTCTGAAGAGATAGAGAGGGTAGATGATATTGGGAATCAAGTTGAAGATGTTGGAAACCTGGGTTCTATGCCTTTAAAAGAAATTAACCGTTTTGAGTCCGTTAACTCTATTAAATACAACACCAACTATGTGATAGAAAGCTCTATTAATGAGCAATATGATTTTTATAGAGAGAAATATACGAATGAAAGTAAAGTAGGAATTGTAACTAAGTCGGGCAGGGTAATTTTACCTCATTTATTTAACCGCGCTTATAGTAATAGTAACAGCAAGTCTGAAGTGGTTTTACGACTAAATAATAATTATGGTTTATTTAATTTAGACAACTTAAGATGGGGCATTCCAATGGAATATGAGGAGTTAAGTCATCTGGGAAATAGTTTATATAGTGTTAGAAAAAATGGAAAAAGTGGAGTAGTGGATAATAATAATAAAATGATTGTACCTTTTCTATGGACAGGTATTTCTTCCATTTCTAACATTGATACTTATATTACTGTTTCTACTCAATATTACCCCAATGCACTTACAGGTGTGTATAGTCTTATAGAAGGAAAACTGACTGTACCTTGTATTTATTCTAATTTTCATCAGATAGATCAACGCGCCTATTTTATAGTAGGCGAAGGAGAGAAAAAGAATATTGTAGATATTAAAAATACCCTTCAGTTTAAAAATTGGTACGAACAAATAACAACTTGTTCTGACGGGAGTAATAATTATATAGTAAAACTAGGCGATCGTTTTGGCGTAATAGATGGAAATGAAAAAGTGCTCGTGCCGATAGAGTATCTTGAATTCGCCTCTTATCCACTTTCCGACGGGTCTTATCTGGCGCGAAACAAAGCGGGGAAATATGGGTTTATGACCATCAATGGCAAAGTAACACTTCCCTTTGAGTACGACAATTTGACCAAATCGAATAACGATAAAATTATTTCAGTACAGAAGGGGAAATGTGGTCTTGTAAATATAAGTTCTGGCGCCCCAATCGAAATTGCGACCTGCGATTATGACGCAATCAAAGTGGATACAAAAGTATTTATTGTTGAGAAAGCGAAGCAATTTGGCTTGATGGATATGTATGGAAAACTTATTACAGCAATAGAATTTGACTCTATCGAAGTGTTTCAAGGGTCATATCGTAGTAGCGTAATTTTCTGTTTAAAAAAGAAGGGCACTTGTCAACTGATAAATGAACAAGGTAATAAAATAGGAGATGCTATGTATACCAATTGTTCTGTTATCCTCAAAAACAATCGCTCTTCTTATAACTCTACAAATGAATTTTCCTATATAAAAGCTCAAGTAAAGGGGGGCAATTTTTGTATTGTAGACAAGGTAGGAGTGGCACAATCAAAGGCGCTCTTTGAGGATATTATTTCGGAGAGTGAAAGTATCTTTATTGTTAAATCGAAAGGGAAGTATGGTTTGTATGCGCTCTTTGGTCAGAAGCTACTAAATGCGTATGAGTACGATTTGATACTCAAAACGGACGATAAGTTTTATGGATTTGTGGGTGATAAAATTGATATTTTAGTTGTTAATTCAGACCAAGTTACGAAGTATCCTACTACGACTAGCACAACTACTATAACGAATACTACTAAATAATAAGTACAACATACATTCAAGAATAAAAAAACATACAATGAAAATAGCAATTATAGGCGGAGGGAATATGGGAATTACGTATGCCAAAGCATTCGTAAGGAGTAATATCGTAAGTCAACAAGAATTACTTATTATAGAAAAGCACGACGAGAAAAGAGCGGAGTTGAAGAAGGAAGGTATTGCCTTGTTAAGCAACGATATTACCGACGAACTGCTGAAGTACAACGTTATCATAAGCGCTGTGAAACCACAAGATTTCAAGGTTATGGCTTCTGCCTTGAAAGAGCATATGCACGAAGATCAGTTGGTTATTTCGATCATGGCAGGTATTACCATTACGAATATTCAACACTTATTGGGTCATAAAAAAGTAGTACGAGCGATGCCGAATACACCTGCTCAATTGGGTTTTGGTATTACGGCTTTTGCAGCAGGGTCAGAAGTTTCGATGGAAGATATAAGTATGGTAGATACTTTATTGGCTACTACAGGTAAGTCCATATTTATGAAAGACGAAGCACTGATTGATGCTGTAACGGCATTAAGTGGGAGTGGTCCTGCTTATTTTTATTACATCGTAAAACATATGATAGAGGCTGGTAAACAAATGGGTGTGGAAGAGCCTGTAGCGGCAATGCTCGTTAAACAAACAATGCTCGGTGCTTTTCAAATCATGAACAATTCCACTCAAAGTTTGGATGAAATGATAAAAATGGTGGCTTCAAAAGGCGGCACAACCGAAGCTGCATTAACAAAATTTGAGGAGAAAGAAGTAGGGAAACATATTATCGAAGCCTTGAATGCCGCAGAAAGCAGAGCGAAAGAATTGTCCAACGGATAAGGCTCATGCATCTTAGTTACTATTTTCTAAACTTCCTTTCCGCCGAACTTCGTGTACGACTTCAGGGGTACAAATTATCGGAAGGATACCTTCAAAACCACCATGAATGTGTGTTAGGGTTTCACAACGATGTAGAGGAATTTTTTATAAAATTTAATCTATACCAAGCGTTTACGAGTCTCGCATTTCCTGCCGAATTTTCAAAAAGCAAAAAAGGCACCTACAATGTTTTCAAAGAACTGAATGGATTGAAAGTACTGGATATTGTACAGCACGAAAACGATAGGAGTTTTCATATCGTTTTTGAACAAGAGTACAGTTTATTGTTCAAACTGTATGGTAGTCGATCAAACCTGGTGTTGTGCTATCAGAATACGTGCATCGATATCGTAAATAAAAATTTAGCGCTAGACAGGTCTATAACATTGACTAATGTGCACAAACGAGTAGTGCAAACGTTTGAAAATTTTGTAGCCGAAGAGGGGGATCTTCGAAAAGTATTTCCAGCTTTCGATAAAAAAATACTTGAAGAACTTGACCTGAAGAACTATTCTTCAAAGGAGCTAAAAGCGAAATGGGATACGATTCAAGAGGTATTAAAAATAGTAACTACTAAAAAATTCTATTTAGTAGAGAAGCAAGAAGAGATTCAAGTTAGTTTTTTTGCACACGGGAGCGTCCTTGCTCAAAGCCATTCTGCAATTGAAATCTCGAATTTATACGATCGGTATTTTGGACAAGCGTTCTATTTTAGAAACGAGAAACAAGAAGTATTGAATTACTTACAGCAGAAAAAAAAGAAGCACAATGCTTATTTAACGGTTATAGAGCAGAAACTTAAAGAGCTAAAGGAGCAAACACGTTACGATGAATTAGCCAATATCCTTATGGCTAATTTACACCAGATTCCAAGGAATATAGACGTGGTAGAATTGTATAATTTCTATACAGACAAACCTATAAAGATAAAAATAAAAGGAGCGTTGACACCTCAGAAGAACGCTGAAAATTATTATCGAAAATCTAAAAATCAGAAATTAGAACTTGCAGAACTAGAAAAAAATAGTACTACCAAACATGCGGAACTTACTACTTACCAAGAGCAGCTTGACTTTATAGAGCACTGTGAAGCATTAAAGGATTTACGAAAATATAAAAAAGAGCACAACCTTCTTGAGGAAAAAGTAAAAAAGGAAAAAGTAGAAGAAAGTTTGTTTAGGCGTTTTGAGATTGAAGGGTATGAAATAATAGTAGGCAAAAATGCTAAGAATAATGATTTGCTTACTCAGAAATATTCTTTCAAGGAAGATTTATGGCTGCACGCAAGAGATGTAACAGGTTCGCATGTTTTGATAAAATATAAGGCTGGAAAGAAATTTCCGAAATCAGTGATTGAAAAGGCGGCACAATTGGCGGCTTATTATTCTAAACGGAAAACAGATTCTCTTTGTCCTGTAATCGTAACACCCAAAAAATATGTACGAAAGCCCAAAGGAGCATTGGACGGACAGGTAGTGATAGAAAGGGAAGAGGTAGTATTGGTAAAACCTGCGGGCTATGATGCGTTGGAGCTATAAAAGTAGGGCACTATCGCCTGCTTGCTAACAATGCTTCGCCAAATAGAATATCTTCGGGTGTTGTTATTTTTATATTTTCGTAGGTGCCGTCTATTAAAATTATGTTGTGTCCTGCATGTTCGAGTACGCTGGCATCGTCTGTAAAAATAGGTAATTCTGCTGTTTCAAAAGCTTTTTTGATCAACGCCAGTTGAAATGTTTGAGGTGTTTGAATACTTCTATAGGCCGATCGATCTACAGCACAATTTTCATCTCCGTCCAGCATCCTAATCGAATCTTTCATGGGTACCGATACGATTGCATTTCCATGTGTTGCCGCAATAGAAAAACTCTGTAAAATACTTTCGTTGCTTACAAACGGCCTTACGCCATCATGTATAGCCACTATGCCGTCATTGGTAGCGATACTATCTAAACCTAGTTTTACGGATTGAAAACGAGTGCTGCCTCCTTCTACGATATCGTGTTCAATGGAAAAGGAGTGAAGCTGGCAGAGGGAAAGCCAAAAATCTTTATGGCTTTTTGGTAAAACGACTTTGAGGATACTGCCTGGTAAAAGGTCTTTGAATTTTTTGATGGTGTGCATCAAAATTGGCTTTCCATTCAACTCAAGAAACTGTTTAGGTGTTTCTGAGCCCATTCGCATGCCAGAACCTCCGGCTACTAGGAGTATATAGTTGGAAGAAACCACGGTATGTTTTTAGTTTATACCTATACCGTGCTCGTTATGGACAGTACCACAACGAGCATGGTAGCAAGCAATTGTTAAAGAATAAGCATACAGTCTCCGTAACTGTAGAAACGATAGTTTTCTTTTTGAGCAAGTCTATAAGCCTTCATTACCAAATCGAAACTTCCAAAGGCAGCAGCCATCATCAGTAAAGTAGACTCTGGCATGTGAAAGTTGGTAAGG